>NZ_JBFADP010000014.1:0-144259 GCF_040641415.1 Streptomyces sp. NPDC020875
GGACGCCGCGGGCCCCGCCCTACGGGCGGACGGCGCCATTTTGAAGACACGGCCTAGTGCCGGTCCGCGCCGCACCCCGCGCGGACGCCTCCGCCCCGATGGCCCTGTGGCGAACATGTGACCCATTCGCGGCGAAGTCCGGACGCCGGACCGCCGATCGCGTGCGTGGCGTCTGCACGGACGTGCTTAGCTGGAGATATGATCGATCACTTTCTCAGCGGAGACCTGTCCGACGTCGAGGAGGCGGTCCGCAAGGCCGCGGCCGCCGAGATCATGCCGAGGTTCCGGCAGCTGGCCGCCGACGAGGTCGTCCAGAAGAGCGGCCCCCACGACCTGGTCACCACCGCCGACCGGCTGGCCGAGGAACACCTCACCGCGGCCCTGACCCGGCTGCTGCCCGGCTCCGTGGTCGTCGGCGAGGAGGCCGTCCACGCCGATCCGGCCGTCTACGAAGCCGTCACCGGCGACGCGCCCGTCTGGATCGTCGACCCCGTCGACGGCACCCGCCAGTTCGTCCGCGGCGAGGAGGGCTTCTGCACCCTCGTGGCGCTCGCCCACCGGGGCGAGCTGCTGGCCTCGTGGACGTACGCCCCGGCCCTCGACACCCTCGCCACCGCGACCCGGGGCGGCGGCGCGCGGCTCGACGGCACGCTCCTGCGCGCCGGGAACCCCGGGCCCGACGCGGTCCTCGACATCGCCACGTCCCACCCCGACTACACCACCGACGCGCAGAAGCACGCCCTCCTCGGCCTCAACGCGCCCGGCTTCGAACCCCGCCCCTGCGGCTCCGCCGGCCTGGAGTACCTGGCCGTCGCCCGGGGCGCGCTGGACGCGGTCGCCTTCTCCTGGGAAGCGGCCTGGGACCACGCGGCGGGCCTGCTGCTGGTCACCGAGGCGGGCGGGGCGCATCTGACGCTCGACGGCGAACCGTTCCGGATCGGCGGCGGCAACGCGCTGCCCTTCACGGCGGCCCGCGACGCGGCGACGGCCCGCCGCGTCCACGAGGCGCTGCGCGCGTAGCCCGTTCCCAGGGGCCGCACGCCCCCTGTGCCTTCGGCGACGGGGGAGCCCCAGCACCTCGGCGCTCCCCGTTCGGCGAGGAGCACGGGAGGGCAAGGCCCCCGGGGCGGGCGGCGGCGCGCCGAACCGGCGGGGGCCGCGCCGCCGCCCGTCCCGCGCGCGGAATATCCTGGACAGCGCTCAAGCCGTCGGCTGACGAATGGAGTCCGAAGGTGCCGTCGATGCTCGATACCGTCGTCGTGGGCGCGGGCCCCAACGGCCTCACCGCCGCCGCCGAACTCGCCCGCCGCGGTTTCTCCGTCGCCGTGTTCGAGGCCCGGGACACCGTCGGCGGCGGTGCCAGGACCGAGGAATCGACGCTCCCCGGCTTCCGGCACGATCCGTGCTCCGCCGTCCACCCCCTCGGGATCGGCTCGCCCGCGTTCTCCGCGCTGCCGCTGGCCCGCTACGGACTGGAGTGGCTGCACCCCGAACTGCCGCTGGCCCATCCCTTCCCGGACGGCACCGCCGCCGTGCTCACCCGGTCCGTGGGGGAGAGCGCCATGTCCCTGGGGCCCCGGGACGCGGGCGCGTACCGGCGGCTGGTCGAGCCGTACTCGGGCCACTGGGACGATCTCGCCGCCGACTTCCTGCGCACCCCGTGGGAAGGTCTGCCCCGCGACCCGTACCGCTTCGCCCGGTTCGGACTCTCGGCACTGCGGCCCGCGACCTGGACGATGCGCCGGTTCGAGGGCGACAAGGCGCGCGGACTGCTCGCCGGGCTCGCCGCGCACGCGATAGCTTCGACCTCGGGCGTCGCCACCACCGGGATCGCCCTGATGTTCGCGCTCGCCGCGCACGAACGCGGCTGGCCCCTGCCGCGCGGCGGCTCGCAGGCGATCTCCGACGCCCTCGCCGGATACATCCGTGATCTCGGCGGCACGATCCACACCGGTGTCGAGGTCAAGCGGCTGGACGAGCTGCCGCCCGCGCGGGCGTACGTCTTCGACACCTCGCCGACCGCCCTGGCCAGGATCGCCGGGCTGGGGAGCGCGTACGACCGCTATCGCTACGGCGCCTCCGTCTTCAAGATCGACTACGCGCTGTCGGGCCCGGTGCCGTGGACCGCGCGGGAGGCCCGTACCGCCGGTACGGTCCACATCGGCCCGACCGCCGGGGAGATCGAGGCCGCGCTCCAGGCCGCCGTCACCGGCCGCGACCCGAAGACCCCGTTCCTGATCACCTCCCAGCCCACCCTGGTCGATCCGTCCCGCGCCCCCGAAGGCAAGCACGTCTTCTGGGCGTACGGACACGTCCCGGCCCGCTGGGAAGGCGACGCCACCGAGGCCGTCGAGCGCCAGATCGAACGGTTCGCCCCCGGATTCCGGGACCTCGTCCTCGCCCGGGCCGTCGCCGGACCGCCGCAGCTCGCCGCGCACAACGCCAACTACGTCGGCGGCGACATCGCCTGCGGCGCCTTCGCCGGGCTCCAGACCGTCATCCGCCCCAAACTGGCCCGCGTCCCGTACGCCACCGCCCACCCGGCCGTCTTCCTCTGCTCGTCCGCGACCCCGCCGGGCCCCGGTGTCCACGGCATGTCCGGCCACTGGGCCGCCAAGGCGGTCTGGCGGCGGCTGCGGAGCACGGCGGGCGCGGCGGGCTGACGCCACGACCCGCCCGGACGCCCCGCGTGCCGCCGTACGACCCCTCTGCGGCCCCTGCCCGGACCCGGGCGGGGGCCGAACCGCCGGTATCCGGTGGGATGATGACGCTATGAGCCAGCAATCCGCCATCGTCCTCGTGCGCGGTGACATCACCGAGCAGCACGCCGACGTCATCGTCAACCCCGCGAACACCTCGCTCCTCGGCGGCGGAGGCGTGGACGGGGCGATCCACCGGGCGGGCGGCCCCGAGATCCTGGCGGCCTGCCGAGCCCTGCGGGCCTCCCACTACGGCAAGGGCCTGAAGACCGGGCAGGCCGTGGCGACGACGGCGGGACGGCTGGCGGCGGACCATGTGATCCACACCCCCGGGCCCGTCTGGTCCCGGGAATACGACCGTGGCGGGCTGCTCGCCTCCTGCTACCGGGAATCCCTGCGGCTGGCGGCCGAGCTGGGCGCGAAGACGGTCGCCTTCCCCGCGATCTCCACGGGCATCTACGGCTGGCCGATGGACGACGCGGCGCGGATCGCGGTCCACACGGTCCGCGAATCGGCGTACCCGCCGGTGACGGAGGTGCGCTTCGTGCTCTTCGACGAGTACGCGTACGAGGAGTTCCTCTCGGTCCTCGCGGCGACGACGCTCTGACCTACCTACCGGTCGGGCCCCCGCCGCCTACGCTTTCGCCAGTGGGGGACCCTCAGCGCCTCGGCTCTCCGGGGCACCGCCGACGCCGTCTGCCTTGCCGGGCCGCTGTATCACGCGCGCCTGCGGCCCGGTGGGTGGCTTGCCTCGCAGTTCCCCGAGCCCCTGGGTTGCCCTCCTCGTCGCCCTTGGAGGGAGCCGGGCCCCTACTTTCCCAAGGGCGAGGCCGGGGAGAGGCTTTTAGGGGCGCGGGGAACTGCGCGAACAGGCAGCCGCGGGCCGCGGGCCGCGAACTACATCAGGTCGCCGGGCGCGGCCCGGGTCTTTTGGCGACGCCGTGGAGGGCCGAGGCGCTGGGGGTCCCCCCATTGCCGAAGGCATAGGGGGCGGAACTGCGCGACCAGCCAGGGCCGGTCCGCAGACCGCGTACAAGATCAGGCTGCCGGGCGCGGCCCGGGAGGCCCGAGGCGCCGGGGGGCGACGCCCGAGGGACCCCCATGTCGGATTCTCGCCAGCCCGAGGCGCCCCCGTGGGGGATCCTGGGACGTATGCACACCGACACCGAGCGGTGCGTACGCGCCGTGCAGTCGAAGGACGCCCGCTTCGACGGCTGGTTCTTCACCGCCGTACTGACCACCAGGATCTATTGCCGTCCCAGCTGCCCGGTCGTTCCGCCCAAGCCGGAGAACATGACGTTCTACCCCAGCGCCGCCGCCTGCCAGCAGGCCGGGTTCCGGGCGTGCAAGCGGTGCCGTCCCGACACCAGCCCCGGGTCCCCGGAGTGGAACGCGCGGGCCGACACCGTGGCCCGCGCGATGCGGCTGATCCGGGACGGGGTCGTCGACCGCGACGGCGTACCGGGGCTCGCGGCCCGGCTCGGTTACTCGACCCGGCAGATCGAACGGCAGCTCAGCGCCGAGCTGGGCGCCGGTCCCCTCGCTCTGGCCCGGGCCCAGCGGGCCCAGACCGCCCGGGTACTGATCGAGACCACCGGACTGCCGATGGCGGAGATCGCCTTCGCCGCCGGATTCTCCTCGATCCGCACTTTCAACGGCACCGTCCGCGAGGTCTTCGCCCTCGCCCCGGGGGAGCTGCGGGCCCGGGCCGCCCGCCGCCCCGGTGGCGCGAACAATGTGAACGGCATGAACGGCGCCGGAACCGGTACTCCCGGCGCGATCACACTCCGGCTGCCGTTCCGCGCCCCCCTCAACCCCGACAACCTCTTCGGCCACCTCGCGGCCACCGCCGTACCCGGGGTCGAGGAGTGGCGCGACGGCGCGTACCGGCGCACTCTCCGGCTCCCGTACGGCACCGGAATCGTCGCCCTCGCCCCGCGCCCGGACCACATCGCCTGCCGACTCCTGCTCACCGACACCCGCGATCTGACCATCGCGATCAGCCGCTGCCGCTGGCTGCTCGACCTCGACGCCGACCCGGTCGCCGTCGACGGCCAGCTCGCCACAGACCCCCTGCTGAAACCCCTGGTGACGAAGGCCCCCGGACGGCGGGTGCCGAGGACCGTGGACGCCGCCGAGTTCGCCGTCCGCGCGGTCCTCGGCCAGCAGGTGTCGACCGCCGCCGCCCGTACCCACGCGGCCCGGCTGGTCACCGCCCACGGCGACCCCGTGGACGACCCGGAAGGCGGCCTCACCCATCTCTTCCCCACCTCGGAGGCGCTCGCCGGGCTCGACCCCGAGGCCCTCGCCCTGCCCCGGAGCAGACGGACCACCTTGATCACCCTCGTCACCGCCCTCGCCGACGGGCGGCTCGCCCTCGGCGTGGACAGCGACTGGGACGACGCCAGGGCCGGACTCTCCGCCCTCCCCGGATTCGGCCCCTGGACCGTCGAGGTGATCGCCATGCGCGCCCTCGGCGATCCCGACGCCTTCCTCCCCACCGACCTCGGCATGCGCCGGGCCGCCACGAGCCTCGGCCTGCCCGCCGGCCCGGCCGCGCTCACCGCCCACGCCGCCGCCTGGCGGCCCTGGCGCGCCTACGCCGTCCAGTACCTGTGGGCAACCGACGACCACCCCATCAACCATCTCCCCACCGACGAGAAGGCCCCCGCATGACCCGTGAGACCCGCGCCACCGGCACGCCCCCGACGACCGGCCCGGCCGGAACCGACCGACAGCACATGGTGACCGACAGCCCGTACGGCCCGCTCACCCTCGTGGCCACCGGCGGCGTCCTCAGCGGCGTATACATGTCCCGGCAACGCCACCGCCCCGCCGACGAGACCTTCGGCGAGCCCGCCACGGAACCCTTCACGGAGACCGTCCGCCAGCTCGACGCCTACTTCGCCGGTGAACTGACCGTGTTCGACCTGCCGCTGCGGCTGGACGGCACCGACTTCCAGCGCCGCGTCTGGGAGCGGCTGCTGACCATCCCGTACGGCGAGACCCGCACCTACGGCGAACTCGCCGAGGAGCTGGGCAACCCCAACGCCTCCCGCGCGGTCGGCCTCGCCAACGGGAAGAACCCGATCAGCATCATCGTCCCCTGCCACCGGGTGATCGGCTCCACCGGCAACCTCATCGGCTACGGCGGCGGACTCGACCGCAAACAGCGGCTGCTCGCCTTCGAATCGGGCCGTACGGACACCCCGGAGGCACTTTTCTAGCCCGGGAGCCCCCGTTTCCAGCCCGGGGGAGCCCCCGGGGCCGCCTTCCGCGCCCGGCGGGCCCGCAGCACCCGCACCGTACGGACCAGACCCCAACCGCCCAGCCAGGGCAGCACCGTGATCAGGCCGACGTACCCGAGGAGAAAGGACACGAGGGTGTCCGGGACCCCGGGACGCCCCCACTCCAGGGACCGCACCAGGGTCTGTAGCGGCGCGGCCACCGCGACCAGGGCCGGGACGACCGACCACAACAGGGCCCCACGCCCCGGCCGGTACGCGTACCAGGCACCCGCGGCCGCCATCAGGAACGGGCCGAGGAACAGCCACAGCATCATCACGGCGAACGGTACGAGCCACCAGTCGTCCCCGGACAGATACATCCCGCGCCCCTCCGCCCGCCGAACCACGGCCACCGGGGACGACGCCCTCGGCCCCGTGCCGGTTCCCGGGTGTCCGATCCTGGCCGGACCCCGTCGAACTCCCGTGTCGGCGACCGCCTCACCGGGCAGACACCACCCGTGGACACGGGACCGGCCGGATCGACGGGGCCGACGGGCCCGGTCGGTGGACCGGTGGAGAGAGGGGAAGGCCGTGGCGGAGGCGAACGAACCGGAGCAACTGGCCCTGCGGCGCTATCTGCTCTACGTCGACACCCTGCGGGCCCGGATGCCCGAGCCCCAGTTCCGGCTGCTGATGGAGATCGTCCGGCTCTGGGCCGAACAGGGCGGCGGTACGGCCCGGCTCAGCCTGGACGACGAGGAGCGGGAACTGTTCACCGCCGAAGTACGGCAGGAACTCCTCCAGCTCATCGGGTTGATCGGGGCCATGCGCCCTGGCTACGAGGACCGCGCCGAGCACGTCGTGGCCCGGCTCGGCGACGGCGAGCACGCCAAAGAGGTGATGTCCCTGGTCCCGCCCGATGTGGCCGACGACCCCGACCGGCTGCGCGATCTGCGCGACCGGATCGACGGCCGGGAGAGCGGACACCAGGCGGACCGGCGGGAGGTCGAGGGCATCGCCCAGGTCTCGGGGATGGCCGGGGACCCGGACGCCTGACGGATACGTTCCGTATCTCCCCGGCGGCTCCTGCGCACCGGGCCCGCACACTCCGGGGCGGCGTACCGGCCCCGGCTCAGACGGCTCCCGCGGCGTCGGCCACCCGGCGCAGCAGCTCCGGCAGCGACGTACCGATCGGCTCACGGACGATCTCGTCCGCGATCGCGTCGTACGGCGTCGGCTCGGCGTTCACCACGATCACCCGCGCCCCGGCCTCCGCCGCCATCCCCGTCAGCGACGCCGCGGGCTGTACCTGAAGACTGCTGCCGACCGCGATGAAGATCTCGGACGCCTTCGCGATCGACATCGCCCGCCCCAGGACGTCCGAGTCCAGCGGCTGGCCGAACATGACCGTCGCGGACTTCAGAATCCCGCCGCACGACCGGCACGCCGGATCCGGCTCGCCCGCGTCGACCCGGGCCAGCGCATCCGCCATCGCCGACCGGGCCCCGCAGCCCGTACAGACCACGGAGTGCGTGGTGCCGTGGAGTTCGAGGACCTTGCGCTCCGGCAGGCCCGCGGCCTGGTGCAGCCCGTCCACGTTCTGGGTGACCACCCGGAGCGCCACCCCCGGCCGCCGCTCCAGCTCGGCGACCGCCCGGTGCGCCGCGTTGGGCTCGGCACCGCGCGCGGCATTGGCCCGGCGCATCAGCCAGGAGCGGCGGCGGATCTCCGGATCGGCCATATAGGTGTCGTACGTGACGAGCTTCTCGGCCTCGGGATCGCGCCGCCACAGACCGTTCGGCCCCCGGTAGTCGGGGATCCCGGAGTCGGTGGAAATACCGGCACCGCTGAGAATGGCGACGAGAGTCATACCCCGAGCCTAGGCACGCCACCCGGCCCCGTGCGACTGGCTTTCCGCACGCCACGGCGGGTCGCCGCCGACCGGAGGCCGCCCGGGAGCGGTCGGGGCCGACAGGCGGCCCCGCTCCGTCCGACGGTCGCGTCAGTCGTCGAACGCGGCCGGCGGGGGAGCGGAGTGCACCGCCACCCCGACCGGGACCCGCTCCTCCACCGCCCGGATCACCGCCGCCACCGACTCCCCGTCCCAGCCCCCGTACAACTCGATCAGCTGGACGGAGTCCGCGAACTCCGCCGCGACCGCCGCCCCGGCCGACGCCTCGGGCACGGCGACGAATGTCGAAGTGCTCGGGCCCGCCGGGCGGACGAACCGGTCCTTCGCCGGATCCGCGCCCGGCTGGACGTACAGGAACAGCTCCCGCTGCGCCTCGCCCGCGGTCGCGCGCCGCTTGTACCGGGCGACGTCGACCAGGGACTCGAAACCGAACAGGACCGTACCGACCCGGGCCCGGCCCCGGACGGCGGCCTCCACCTCGGCCGCCCAGGGATAGCCCGTCGCACCGCACAGCTCGACCGTGGTCGTCCCCCGCTTCGCGTACTCGGCGGCCAGGGCCGCGGCGGCGGCCGGGGTGGGCGCGGTGAGGATATGGGTCGCCGCGCCGTCGGGACCGGTCCGGACCGGCGCGGGCGGCGGGGCGCCCGAGTCCTCCGGCTCCTCGGAACGGAAGATGATCGCCGTGTCTCCGGCCATGACATGCCTCCCCGGATCGGATCGCGTCCCGGCAGAGCCGCACCGGGACCGCACGCGGCTCGATGCCGTCGTACCGATGTCAACACCGAACGGCGGGGCGGGGATTCCCGCCCCGCCGCCCGGGCAACGGATCAGATCAAAGGGTCGGAAGGCCGGTGGACCGGCGGTTCAGTGGAGCGGATGCCCGTCCACCAACTCGACCGCCCCGCAACCCGAGTCCAGGGAGTCCAGCGCCGCCGCGACCCGGTGACCAAGGGGCGGCAGCAGATAGTCGGGCACGTCCTTGCGGTCGATCAGCCGCCACGACAGCAGTTCGTCCTCCTGGAGCCGGATACCGTCCAGCCCTTCGGGCGAGAGCACCCCGCCGTCGTACAGATAGGCCACGATCGGTGGCCGCAGCGGGCCGCGTACCCAGTCGACCGCCAGCAGCCTGCCGGGTTCGACGTCGAGCCCGATTTCCTCCAGCGTCTCGCGCCGGGCCGCCTCCCTCGGCGTCTCGCCGCCGTCCGACTCGACCGTGCCACCGGGCAGTGCCCAGCCGTCGCGGTAATTGGGCTCGACGACGAGCAGTCGGCCCAGTTCGTCCCGGAGCAGTATCCCCGCGGCGGACAGGACACGGGGCAGGGTGGCGATATAGGCGCTGTAAGCGCTGTCGCTGTCATGATCCGTGGTCACCCCCGCAGCCTAGGTGCAGAGCCAGTGGTTCCGGGGCCCGGATTCCGGTTCCCGTGCAATTTCACGGACGAGCGTTCACGGATTCTCCCGTTCCGGCCCGGTCCGGCCCGTGACGGGGGCATGTTCCACCGTCAGCCGGACCGTACCGCACGGTAGTTCGGCGATTCGTGCCCCTTCGGACCCGGAAGCGGCGCCGCGCGTCCTGTCGCGTCCGTACGACTGGTCGGCCGCGTCGGCGCCCCGATAGGGTCGCCCCGGCGCGACTGCCTGTTCGACGGCAAAGGACGCAAGGTGACGGACGGCGCGGTGAACCGGTCCGCGCGAGCCCCCCGGGTGCTCGTCGCGGCCGACAAGTTCAAAGGCTCCCTCACGGCGGTCCAGGTCGCCGAACGGGTGACACGGGGGCTGAGCCGGGCCGCCCCCGGCCTCGACGTCGTGTCCCTGCCCGTCGCCGACGGCGGTGACGGCACGGTCGCGGCCGCGGTGGCCGCCGGATTCGACCGGCGTACGGTACGCGTCACCGGGCCGCTCGGCGAACCCGTCACCGCGGCCTACGCCCTGCGGGACGGCATTGCCGTCGTCGAACTGGCCGAAGCCGCCGGGCTCCGGCTGCTGCCCGCCGGAGTCCTCGCCCCGCTGACGGCGACCAGCCACGGCTGCGGCGAGATCCTGCGGGCCGTCCTCGACACCGGCGCCCGGAACATCGTCCTCGGCGTCGGCGGCAGCGCCTGCACCGACGGCGGCGCCGGAATGCTCACCGCCCTCGGCGCCCGGTTCCTCGCCGCCGACGGTACGCCCCTGCCGCCCGGCGGCGCGGCCCTCGCCGGTCTCGCCACCGCCGATCTCACCGGACTCGACCCCCGCCTCCGGGACACCGGACTGATCCTCGCGGGCGATGTCGCCAACCCCCTGACCGGGCCCCGGGGCGCCGCCGCCGTCTACGGGCCGCAGAAAGGCGCCGGGCCCGCCGAAGTCGCCGTACTCGACGCGGCCCTGACCCACTACGCCGACGTCCTCGGCCGCGAACGGTCGGCGGAGCCCGGCGCCGGTGCCGCCGGAGGCGTCGGCTACGGCGCCCTCGTCGTCCTCGGCGCGGTCTTCCGCCCCGGTATCGAGGTCGTGCTCGAAGTCCTCGGCTTCGACCGCGCGCTGAACGGTGTCGGCCTCGTCATCACCGGCGAGGGCTCCCTCGACGCCCAGACCCCGTACGGCAAGGCCCCCGCCGGAGTCGCCGCCGCGGCCCGCGCCCGGGGCGTCGACACGGTCGCCGTCTGCGGACGGCTCGCCCTGTCGCCGGAGGAACTCGCCCGGACCGGTATCCGCCGGGCCTACCCCCTCACCGCCGTGGAACCCGACCCGGAACGCTCTATGACACACGCGGGCGAACTCCTGGAACGGGTGGCGGAGGACATCGCCCGCGACTATCTGACCTGACCTGACCTGACCTGACCTGACCTGGGCTGGTCCGAGCGCCGGCGCCGCCCGCCGAAGCCGTCCCGGCCGCCCCGCCGGGCCCGGACCGGCATCGGCACTCCACCACCGACAGGAGGACACCGAGGGTGTGGATCCGCCCCGCCAGACCCACCGACGCCGAGGCCCGGGCCGCCACGGCACTCGTACTCGCCGCCAAGGCCCACTGGGGGTACGACGACGCGTTCATGGCCGCCTGCCGGGACGAGCTGACCGTCACCGCGGCCGACATCCCCCGGCGGCGGATCGCCGTGGCCGAGGCACCCGACGGCGAACTCGCCGGACTCGTCTGCCTCGACGGCACACCCCCGCACGGCCGGATCGGGCTGCTGTTCGTCGCACCCCACACCATGAGGGCCGGGCTCGGCCGCGCCCTGTACGCGCATGCCGTCGAAGAGGCCGGAGCACTCGGCTTCACCGGGCTCACCATCGAGTCCGACCCGCACGCCGTCGGGTTCTACCTCGCACTAGGCGCCCGGCCCGTGCCCGGTACGGAGAGCGCCCCGCTGCCCGCCCTCACCGTGCCGATCCCCGCCCGGCCCGGCTGGGCCCGGGCCTGGACGGGCGGACGGCGCGCCGTCCACCTCGGGAACGTCGCCGAGTTCCAGGCACAGTTCGCACCGGCGACGACCGGGCGCGTCGGCCCGGCCCACCGCGAGGCCGCCGACCACTACGCCTGCCTCGCCGCCTTCACCGGACTCCACCCCGCCGCAGTCGTCCTCCCGGGCCGGATCCCCGACGGCTGGCTCGGCCTCGTCGCCGAGCGGCTGCGCTGGTCGTCCGTAGAGCTGTACGACGAGACCGACGAGGCCGCCCTGCTCGCCCGGGGCGGCCTCGGGGACCGCTGGCGCGACACCCCCGTCGTCCCCTGGGGCCGTACCCCGGCCGTCGCCCGGCTCGACGGGCAGGCCCTGCCGCCGGACGCCCTGCGGTACGAATCCAAGCGCGCCTCCCACGAACTCTTCGCCCGGCTGGCACCCGGCCACCCCGGGATCCGGCCGCCCGAACGCTGGACCCCCGCGAACCGCAGGGCCGCCGCCCGGCTGATCGCCGCCAGGGCCCGGACCGGGCGGCGGACCGTCGCCAAGACCGAGCACGGCGCGGGCGGCTCCGGCACCGTGATCCACACCGCCCGCCCCCGGCCCCGCGCCCTGCCCCGGGGCCCACTGCTGCTCGAGGAGTACGTCGACGGCGCCACCCACCCCACCTACGACGGCCTGGTCGACGTGTCCGGCACGGTCCACGACGTCGGCGTCGCCGCGATGACCATGGACGGTACGGCCTACCGGGGCGCCACGGCGGGCCCCGGAGCCGTCAGCGACGCCACCGCGGAACGCGCCACGCGCTTCGGGCACGCGGTCGGTACGGAGCTGGCCGCGACGGGCTACCGGGGCTGGTTCGACGTGGACTACATCGAGGACGGGACCGGGCGGCTCGCCCCCGCCGAGACCAATCTGCGGCTGACCGGCCCATCGGTCGCCTTCATGATCCGCCAGCGGCTCGCGGAGACCGGCGGCGGCGCGGAACGGGGGCTCGTCCGCACCCTCGACCACGTACCGCTCGGCGCGCGGCTCCCCGACGCGGAGCTGATCGCGTTCCTGGCCCGGCTCGCGGAACGCTGCGCCACCCTCGGCACGGTCCTCGTCCCGACGATCCCCACCGCCGCGTACGCGCCCACGCCGTACGTGGGCCTGGCGATCGCCGCGCCGACGCCGGACCATCTGGCGGCGGTGGACGCGTTCGTCCGCGCGGAGTGCGCGATGCCCGCGCCCTGAGCCCCGGCCCGCGCCCGGCGACCTGATGCCGTCGGCTGCCTGCGGACCGCCTGTGGCTTGTCGCGCAGTTCCTCCCCCTATGCCTTCGGCAATGGGGGGACCCCCAACCTATGCCTCGGCAATGGGGGGACCCCCAACCTATGCCTCGGCGATGGGGGGACCCCCAGCGCCTTGGCACTCCCGGGCACCGCCCCAAGATCCGGGTCTCGCCCGGCGCCCTGCTGTTGTTCGCGGTCCGCGCCACCATCGTGGCTGTTCGCGCAGTTCCCCGCGCCCCTGGTCGCCCTCCTGACCGCCCTCGGTAAGAGGCGGGCCCTCGTTGGTGGGGCGGTGCCTTTTTCAGGGTCGGCGCTGGGGAGAGCGTTGAGGGGCGCGGGGAACTGCGCGACAAGCCAGCCACGGTCCGCAGGCCGCGAACAACGGAAGGGCGCCGGGCGGGACCCGGGTCGTTGGGGCGGTGCCCCGGAGAGCCAAGGCGGCGGCCCCCGTTTCGACCGCCGGGCGCCGTCCGGGGGCGTGGCGAAACCCCGGAGGGGCAACGGCGCCCGCGTCAATCGCGTTCGCGTTCGTGCGTGCCCACCCACCACGCCCAGCAGGCCACCACCGCCGCCGCCAGCATCAGGGGGATGTTGAAGGCGTAGACCAGCGCCGCCTGGCGCTCCCAGTCCTGTTTGGCCGCCAGGCGGTAGAAGTTGTCCTGGGGCCACCAGGACGCCAGGAGGTAGACGATCGCCAGATGGGCGAGGGTCGTCAGCCAGCCGGGTGCCGCGTCCCGGGGCATCAGGGTGCGGCCTGCGATCAGAAAGCCGACGCCGGCGACGAAGGCCAGGTGTTCGGCGATGTAGAGGCCGCGGAAGTACCAGGCCCACGGGTCGGGGACGATCGACAGGTCCGTGGAGCCGGGCCACAGCACGTTCGTGAGGGAGATCGACAGCACCAGGGCGATCAGCATCGCGGGCGCGGCCACCGTCCGCAGGGTCTCCTCCCGGGTCAGGGGCGCGCCTTTGCCGCTGCTCACGACCCGGCCGGGGCGAGGCCCGGGCCGGGTCGCGACGGGGCGGGTGAGGGCGCCGCGGTCGAGGCGGCCCGCCGCGGTGCGGGGGAGCGCGGCGATCCTTACCACCACGGCCGGGGTCTCCGCCGAGTGCACGGTCTTCGCGAGATGCGCGCGGACCAGGGGCTCGTCGGGGACGTAGCCCGGCTCGGGTACGACATGCGCGACCGGCCGGTCCCCCGCCGACGCGCCGGGGGCGACCAGGACGTCGCGGATCGCGGGATGGGTGACCAGCGCCGCCTCCACCCGGTACGGGTCGACCGTACGGCCGCCCACCTTGAAGCGGTCGGCGGTCCGGCCCAGGAACTCCAGCGGCCCCTCGCCGTCGCGGCGCCCCTGATCGCCGGTGGGGATCGCGTCGCCCCCGTCGGGCGGGGTGAGCCAGATCCGTTTGCCGCGCAGCTCGACCGTGACCCCGGTGAAGGGCCGCCCCAGGTAGGCGTGCCCGGCCGGCTCGCGTACCGGCCCGGTGAGCTGGGCCGTCTCGAACCAGGTACCGCACCCCGCGACCTCCGCCGGGCCGTACAGCCCGATCAGCCGGGTGCCGGGCGTGAGCCGCCGCTCCAGGGCGACATGATCGGCGAGCCGGATCCGTTCCCCGCCGACGACCAGCAGCCGCAGCCCGTCCTGCGGTCCTCCCGGGGCGGAGGTGAGGAATCCGGCCGTCACGGGGTCCGTATCGGCGACGGTGTACGGCTCCCCGGCGCCCAGGACCAGCGTCGCGCCCGCCCCCAGGACCCGGACCAGGGCGGCCGTGAAAGCGGCCGTGTCGGGCGCCGCGGTGACCAGGACCCGGTCGTCCGTCCCGAGCCGGAAGACCTCCGACCAGGCGGCGTACGCGGCCGTCAGCCGGGCATGTGGGACGGGCACCGCGCGGGGCGCGCCCGTGGTCCCGGCGGTGAACAGCAGCGCCGCGTCGGTGCCCGAGGGCGCGTCGAGAGGGGTGTCGGGCCGGGCGTCGATCGCGGCCGAGTCGCCGTCCAGCAGGATCAGCGGCCGGGCGAGCGTCGACGTGAGCCGTCCCGAGTGGACGCGGTGGCTGATCACCGCCCGGGCGTCCGCCAGCTCCGCGGGCTCCCGGCCCGAGGGCGATACGACGGTGAACGCGGCCCCGGTCCGCAGTACGGCCAGCACCGCGACGACCACATCGGGGGCGCGGAGCGTCCGGACGGCGACCAGGTCCCCGGGCCCGATCTCCGCGGTCTCGGTCAGATGACGGGCCAGCCGGGCGGCCCGGGTGTCGAGCTGCCCGTAGGACAGCCGGACACGGTCGGTGATCACGGCGGTACGGTCCTTCCCGGCGGCCCGTACCCCCCTCTCGAACAGTTCGTGAAGTGTTGTTCCCCCTGCCATGACCGCCGATGGTCCCAGAAGTCGCGGCGCGCCGGGAGAGGGCAACAGGCCGAAGAAGACCGGCACAAAGGGGCCGGGGCCGGACGCCTCATCGCGTCCGGCCCCGGCCCTTTTGCTACGAATGCTACGAAGGTCGCCGTCCCCGGCTCAGGGCGTCTCTTGCGGATCTTGCCGGGCTCGCGTGCCCTGGCACGCACGCTCGCCGCGTTGTCGTCGGTCGCCTACGGCCCCCTGCGCCTAGCGGCGCGGGTGGTACCCCCACCGCGTGGACTCCCTCCTCCGCCTTGCGATCGCACGCACCAGAACCCGCTCGCTGATCCGGCCTGATCCACAAGAAACGCCCTAGGGCAGCTGCGCCGCCCGTGCCTCCCGCCGGTTGTAGCGGAAGGTGTTGACCCGGCGGGCGGTGGCGAACAGCGGGATCACCGCGCCCAGCACCACCTGGAGCGCGCAGCCGGTCTGGAGCAGCAGCTGGCCGCCGGGCGCGTCGAACGCCCAGGCCGCCAGGAGCCCCATCGCGGAGACGATCCAGCCGAGCATCGCCACCGCGAGAATGCCGCGGGGCTTGGGGTACTCGACCCGGCTCACCATCAGCCAGGCCGTACCGATGATCGCCAGCAGGGTCGGGATGAACGGCAGCTCCAGCAGGACGATGGAGACGACCGTCAGCGCCCCGAAGGGGCTCGGCATGCCCTGGAACATGCCGTCCTTCATGGTGACGCAGGAGAATCTGGCGAGTCTGAGGACGACCGCCAGCAGCACCACGATCGCGGCCACCGCCGAGACCCGCTGATGGGCGTCGTCCGCGACCATGCCGTAGACCAGGACGAAGTAGGCCGGGGCCAGTCCGAAGCTGATCAGGTCGGAGAGGTTGTCCAGCTCCGCGCCCATCGGCGAGCTGCGCAGCTTGCGCGCGACCAGACCGTCGCAGAGGTCGAAGATCGCGGCGAGCAGCATCAGGATCACCGCGGTCGCGGCGCTGTGCCGCGCCATACCCGACTCGGTGCTGCCCTGCATATGCGGGATGAGGATTCCGGTGGTGGTGAAGTACACCGCCATGAATCCGCAGGTCGCGTTACCCAGGGTGAGCGTGTCCGCTATCGAGAGCCGCAGGGAGAGAGGCATCTCCTCGGTGTCCGGGTCGGCCTCCGGGTTGGCCGGGGCCTTCTCCCCGGACCAGCCCTTGGCCTGGGTATCCGGATCAATCACGGTCAATGCGAGTCACCCCCGCGGTGGTGGTCTGTCCGACCTCGACCGCGACCTCGACACCCTCGGGCAGATAGAGGTCGACTCGGGAGCCGAAGCGGATCAGGCCGATACGGTCGCCCTGCTCGACCTTGGTGCCCTCCGGGATGTAGGGCACGATGCGCCGGGCGACGGCGCCCGCGATCTGCACCATCTCGATGTCGCCCAGCTCGGTGTCGAAGTGCCAGACGACCCGCTCGTTGTTCTCGCTCTCCTTGTTGAAAGCGGGAACGAAGCCGCCGGGGACGTGCTCGACGGAGGTCACCGTGCCCGCCAGGGGCGCCCGGTTCACATGGACGTTCAGCGGGCTCATGAAGATCGCGACCCGGGTCCGCCCGTCCTTCCACGGCATGATGCTCTGCACCACACCGTCGGCGGGCGAGATGACCCGGCCCTCCGCGATCTCGCGCTCGGGGTCGCGGAAGAACCACAGCATGCCCGCCGCGAGGGCGGTGGCGGGTACGGCGATGATCGCGGCACTGCGGGAGCGGCGCGCCCGGGCGAGGCTGACGGCCGCGGTGGCGACGGTCGGCAGAAGCCATGGCGACGCTCCGCGGGCCAGACGCCCCTTGGGGAATCCGTCGCGTGGTGCAGAGTTCTGGCTGTGGGGCATGGATGACCTTCGTAGCGGATGAATGCCGCGGTTGTCGGGGACGGCGGCTTTCCGGCGATGCTAGCGGTTGCGGGTAGCAACTGGGAAAGCCAGAAGCCGAGTCGGCGACGGGATACCGAGCACAGGATGTGATCCACTTCGCGTCATCGGGAGGTTTAAACCCGGGCGAACGTGACGATCAACCCTGGATTCGGTACTCCTCCAGCAGTCGGCGTCCGATGATCATTTTCTGGATTTCGGCGGTGCCTTCACCGATCAGCAACATGGGGGCCTCCCGGTACAGGCGCTCGATCTCGTACTCCTTGGAGAAGCCGTAACCGCCGTGGATACGGAACGCGTCCTCGACGACCTCCTTGCAGTACTCCGACGCCAGATACTTGGCCATCCCGGCCTCCAGGTCGTTTCGCTCCCCGGAGTCCTTTTTGCGTGCAGCGTTCACCATCATCGCATGGGCGGCCTCGACCTTGGTAGCCATCTCGGCCAGTTTGAACTGCACGGCCTGGTGGCCGGCGATCGGCTTGCCGAAGGTGTGGCGCTGCTGGGCGTAGGAGATGCCCAGCTCGAAAGCGCGCTGGGCGACGCCGCAGCCACGGGCCGCGACATTGACCCGGCCCACCTCGACGCCGTCCATCATCTGGTAGAAGCCCCGGCCTGTCGCGCCGCCGAGTACCCGGTCGGCGGGGACCCGCAGCCCCTCCATGATCATCTCGGTGGTGTCGACGCCCTTGTAGCCCATCTTCTCGATCTTGCCGGGGATGGTGAGACCCGGCATGACCTCGCCGAACCCGGGCTCCTTCTCGATCAGGAACGTCGTCATCGACTTGTGCGGGGCGGTTCCCTCGGGGTGTCCTTCGTCACTTCGGACCAGCACCGCGACCAGGGACGAGGTCCCCCCGTTGGTCAGCCACATCTTCTGGCCGGTCAGGACGTACTCGTCACCGTCCCGGACCGCCTTCGACGTGATCGCCGACACATCCGAGCCGAGCCCCGGCTCCGACATCGAGAACGCGCCCCGGACCTCGCCCGCGGCCATCCTCGGCAGAAAGGCGTCCTTCTGTTCCGCCGTACCGTGCTGCTTGAGCATGTACGCGACGATGAAATGGGTGTTCACGATGCCCGAGACCGACATCCAGCCCCGGGACAGCTCCTCGACACAGAGCGCGTACGTCAGCAGGGACTCGCCGAGCCCCCCGTACTCCTCCGGGATCATCAGCCCGAAGAGTCCCAGTTCCTTCAGACCGTCCACGATCGCCACCGGATACTCGTCCCGGTGTTCCAGCTCGGTCGCGACCGGCAGTATCTCCTTGTCGACGAAGTCCCTGACCGTCGCCACGATCTCCCGCTGGACCTCGGTCAGCCCGTCGGTCCTGGCCAGTCGTCCCGTCATCGCCGCACCTGCTCCTTCGGTTCGGGGCGGCCCGGCTGCTCCCCGCCGCGTTCGTCGACATATGCCTTCGTCGGCACCATCACCTTGCGCCGGAAGACGCAGACGAGGGTGCCGTCCTGTTTGTGGCCCCGGGTCTCCACCGTGACGATCCCCCGGTCCGCCTTCGAACGGGACGGCGTCTTGTCGAGGACCGTCGTCTCGCCGTAGACCGTGTCGCCGTGGAAGGTCGGCGCCACATGCCGCAGCGACTCGATCTCCAGATTGGCGATCGCCTTCCCCGACACGTCCGGGACCGACATCCCCAGCAGCAGCGAGTAGACGTAGTTCCCCACCACCACATTCCGCCCGAAGTCCGTCGACCCCTCCGCGTAGTGCGCGTCCAGATGGAGCGGATGGTGGTTCATGGTCAGCAGACAGAACAGATGGTCGTCGTACTCGGTGACCGTCTTGCCGGGCCAGTGCTTGTACACGGCGCCGACCTCGAACTCCTCGTAGGTACGGCCGAACTGCATGGTGCTCATGCCTCCGGGGGTGTGAAGGAGCCGGTACGCGTCATACCGGCGGCGCGGCCCTTGCCCGAGACCACCAGCGCCATCTTCCGGCTGGCCTCGTCGATCATCTCGTCGCCGAGCATCGCCGACCCCTTCTTCCCGCCCGCCTCCGACGTGTAGTAGGCGTAGGCGTCGAGAATCAGCTCGGCGTGGTCGTAGTCCTCCTGCGACGGCGAGAACACCTCGTTCGCCGCCTCCACCTGGCCCGGGTGCAGCACCCACTTGCCGTCGTACCCCAGCGCCGCGGCCCGCCCGGCGACCTCGCGGAAGCCGTCCACGTTCCGGATCTGGAGATAGGGGCCGTCGATCGCCTGGAGGTCGTGCGTGCGGGCGGCCATCAGGATCCGCATCAGGATGTAGTGGTACGCGTCCGCCGGATAGCCCGGCGGCTGCTCGCCCACCACCAGCGTCCTCATATTGATCGACGCCATGAAGTCCGCCGGGCCGAAGACGATGGTCTCCAGCCGGGGCGAGGCGCCCGCGATGGCGTCCACGTTCACCAGACCCCGGGCGTTCTCGATCTGCGCCTCGATACCGATCCGGCCGACCTCGAAGCCCATCGTCTTCTCGATCTGGGTGAGCAGCAGATCCAGCGCCACGATCTGCTGGGCGTCCTGCACCTTCGGCAGCATCACACAGTCCAGATTGGGCCCGGCGCCCTCGACCACGGTCACCACGTCGCGGTAGGTCCACTCGGTGGTCCAGTCGTTCACCCGGACCACCCGGGTCTTGTTCCCCCAGTCGCCCTCGTTGAGGAACTTCACGATGGTGTGCCGGGCCTCCGGCTTGGCCAGCGGCGCGCAGGCGTCCTCCAGATCCAGGAAGACCTGGTCGGCCGCCAGCCCCTGGGCCTTCTCCAGGAACCGGGGATTGGAACCGGGCACCGCCAGACACGAGCGGCGGGGCCGCGACGGACGGTCGGCGAAGGGGCTGGTCATACGGGAACCTCCAGAGGGTCGAGCAGATGTGCTTGCCGGATCTCGTCGACGATACGGCCGATGATCTCCGTGATACCGAAGTCCTTCGGGGTGAAGACGGCGGCCACCCCGGCCGCCCGCAGCCGGGCCGCGTCCGCGCCCGGGATGATCCCGCCGACCACCACCGGCAGCTCACCCGCTCCGGCCGCCCGCAGCCGCGCCAGTACGTCCGGCACCAGCTCGGCATGCGAACCGGAGAGAATGGAGAGCCCCACGCAGTGCACGTCCTCCGCCAGTGCCGCCGCCACGATCTGCTCGGGCGTCAGCCGGATGCCCTGGTAGACCACCTCGAACCCGGCGTCCCTGGCCCGTACGGCGATCTGCTCGGCGCCGTTGGAGTGCCCGTCGAGCCCCGGCTTGCCCACCAGCAGCCGCAGCCGCCCGGCGCCCAGCTCCGCGGCCGTACGCGCGGTCTTCTCCCGCACCGCGGCCAGCGGGCTCCCCGGCTCGGCGGCCACCGCCACCGGCGCGCCCGACACCCCCGTCGGCGCCCGGAACTCCCCGAACACCTCCCGCAGCGCCCAGCTCCACTCACCGGTGGTGACCCCGGCACGGGCGCACTCCAGGGTCGCCGCCATCAGATTCGCGGTCCCCATCGCCGCCCGCTTCAACGCGGTCAGCGCCTCGACGGCGCGCGGCTCGTCCCGTCCCTCCCGCCAGGTGTGCAGCCCGGCCACCACCCGTGCCTCGTTCGCCGGATCCACCGTCATGATCGCCGCGTCCAGATCGGCGGTCAGCGGGCTCTCCTCGGTGGCCTCGAAGACATTGACGCCGACGATCTTCTCCTCGCCCGCCTCGATCCTCGCCCGGCGCTCCGCGTGCGACGACACCAGCCGCGACTTCAGATACCCCGACTCCACGGCGGCCATCGCGCCGCCCATCTCGTCGATCCGGGCGATCTCCGCCAGCGACGCCTCGACCAGCTCCGCCACCTTCGCCTCGATCACCCGCGACCCGGCGAAGATGTCGTCGTACTCCAGCAGATCCGACTCGTGCGCCAGGACCTGCTGGATCCGCAGCGACCACTGCTGGTCCCACGGCCGGGGCAGCCCCAGCGCCTCGTTCCAGGCCGGCAGCTGTACGGCCCGGGCCCGGGCGTCCTTGGAGAGCGTGACCGCCAGCATCTCCAGCACGATCCGCTGGACGTTGTTCTCCGGCTGGGCCTCGGTCAGGCCGAGGGAGTTGACCTGGACGCCGTAGCGGAACCGGCGCTGCCGGGGGTCGTCGACGCCGTACCGTTCCCGGGTGATCCGGTCCCAGATCCGGCCGAAGGCCCGCATCTTGCACATCTCCTCGACGAAGCGGACGCCCGCGTTCACGAAGAACGAGATCCGGCCCACCACCTCGCCCCGGCGGTCGTCGGGGATCTGCCCGGAGGCGAAGACCGCGTCCAGCACGGCGATCGCCGTCGCCATGGCGTAGCTGATCTCCTGAACCGGGGTGGCCCCCGCCTCCTGGAGGTGGTAGCTGCAGATGTTGATCGGATTCCACTTCGGGATGTGGTTGACCGTGTAGGCGATCATGTCCGTGGTCAGCCGCAGCGAAGGGCCCGGCGGGAAGACATGCGTCCCCCGGGACAGGTACTCCTTCACTATGTCGTTCTGCGTGGTGCCCTGGAGGGCGGTGATCTCGGTGCCCTGCTCCTCGGCGACCACCTGGTAGAGCGCCAGCAGCCACATCGCGGTGGCGTTGATCGTCATCGAGGTGTTCATCCGGTCCAGCGGGATGTCCCGCAGCAGCCGCCGCATATCGCCCAGATGCGCCACCGGCACCCCGACCCGGCCGACCTCGCCGCGGGCCAGTACGTGATCGGGGTCGTACCCCGTCTGCGTCGGCAGGTCGAACGCGATCGAGAGACCCGTCTGACCCTTCGCGAGATTGCGCCGGTACAACTCGTTGGACGCCTCCGCCGTGGAATGCCCGGCATACGTCCGCATCAGCCACGGCCGGTCCTTCGGCCGCGGTGTCTCCTGCCCGGAGTCCGTCATCTCCCCGGGCCTCAGACGTTCCGGAAGCGGTTGATGGCGTCGAGGTGCCGGGCCCGGGTCTCCCCGTCCCGCACCCCCAGCCCCTCCCGGGGCGCCAGCGCCAGCACGCCGACCTTGCCCTGGTGCAGATTGCGGTGCACGTCGTACGCCGCCTGCCCGGTCTCCGCCAGCGGGTACACCTTGGAGAGCGTGGGATGGATCTTCCCCTTGGCGATCAGCCGGTTCGCCTCCCACGCCTCCCGGTAGTTGGCGAAGTGCGAGCCGACGATCCGCTTCAGCGACATCCACAGATAGCGGTTGTCGTACTCGTGCTGATAGCCCGATGTCGAGGCGCAGGTGACGATCGTGCCGCCCTTCCGGGTCACGTACACCGACGCGCCGAAGGTCTCCCGGCCCGGATGCTCGAAGACGATGTCCACGTCCTCGCCGCCCGTCAGCTCCCGGATCCGGGCGCCGAACCGCTTCCACTCGCGCGGATCCTGGGTCCGCTCGTCCTTCCAGAAGCGGTACCCCTCCGCGTTCCGGTCGATGACCGCGTCGGCGCCCATCGCCCGGCAGATCGCCGCCTTCTCCGGGCTCGACACCACACAGATCGGATGGGCGCCGCCGGCCAGCGCGAACTGTGTGGCGTACGAGCCGAGCCCGCCGCTCGCGCCCCAGATCAGCACATTGTCGCCCTGCTTCATCTGGGCGCCGTTACGGGACACCAGCTGGCGGTACGCGGTCGAGTTCACCAGCCCCGGCGCCGCGGCCTCCTCCCAGCTCAGATGCGCTGGCTTCGGCATCAGCTGGTTCGACTTCACCAGCGCCAGCTCCGCGAGACCGCCGAAGTTCGTCTCGAAACCCCAGATCCGCTGCTCCGGGTCGAGCATCGTGTCGTTGTGCCCGTCCGACGACTCCATCTCCACGGAGAGACAGTGCGCCACGACCTCGTCGCCCGGCCGCCAGGCGTTCACCCCGGGCCCGGTGCGCAGCACCACACCCGCGAGATCCGAGCCGATGACGTGGTACGGCAGATCGTGCCGCCGGGCGAGATCGCTCACCCGGCCGTACCGCTCCAGGAAACCAAAGGTGGAGAGCGGCTCGAAGATCGACGTCCAGACCGAGTTGTAGTTCACGGAACTCGCCATCACCGCGACGAGCGCCTCGCCGGGCCCCAGCTCGGGCACCGCGACGTCCTCGACGTGCAGTGACCTACGGGGGTCCTTGTCCCGGCTCGCGAGGCCCGCGAACATCTCGGTCTCGTCCTTGTGCACGGTCACCGCGCGGTAGGACTCGGGGACGGCCAGCGCCGCGAAGTCCGCGGGCGTGGCGTCCGCCGACTGGATCGCGTCAAGGATTTCCTTCACGGTGTTGCCTCCGGCAAAGCGCGTCGGGGTGTCCTCGCGGACCCCGAAGAGGGTGAGGGGCGGTGCAGCTGCTGTGGAGGTGTGCGTGTGCCGTCGGTTCGGCGCGGGTGGAGCGGGTTCGTGCGGTCGCACGACGGAAAGCCTGTGACGCAGGCGTCCGGGCACGCGGGGCGCGCGGTGCGCGCGGGTCGCGGGGACGGGACCGGTGAGCTTGGTGACTCGGGATCGGCCGCCCGGACGCTTTTACGTTATGACACTGGGTGCCGCCTGACAAGACACTCCGTGCCAGGTTTCTTTCCCCGGGCCCGGATGCCTTCCCCCTCCGGAGCACCACGCGCCCGGCGACCCGGTGTTGTTCGCGGCCTGCTGACCGTCCGTGGCTGTTCGCGCAGTTCCCCGCGCCCCTGGTTGCTCCTCCTGGCCGCCCCCGGGAAGAGGCGGCCCCTCTTCCCGGGTACCCCCTTTTCAGGGGCGATGCCGGGGAGAGCATTTAGGGGCGCGGGGAACTGCGCGACAAGCCACAGGCGGTCCGCAGACCGCCGACAACATCAGGCTGTCGGGCGGGACCCGGGTTTGGGACGATGCCCCGGAGAGCCAAGGCGCTGGGGGTCCCCCCATCGCCGAAGGCATAGGGGGCGGAACTGCGCGACAAGCCACAGCCGGGCCGCGGACCGCGAACAACATCAGGCGGCCGGGCGCGGCCCGGGTTTTGGGGCGGCACCCCGGAGGGCCGAGGTGCTGGGGGCCCCGGGGGCGACGGGCGTAGGACGTGGCGGGACCCTCAGCGGGAGGCGCCCCGGTGGGACTGGAGGGCCTTCTCGATGGTGCGCATCACGTCGGGCAGCGGCGCGTCCGTGCGGGCCACCGCCACCAGGACCTCTTCGTGCGGTTCGGCGACCGTCACCAGGGACGTCTCGACCGCGGGGGTGCGGGCGGCGCCCATCATGTTGGTGCCGAAGGTGTCCCGGACGATGGCGAACGCGTGGTCCAGCTGGGATTCCACGTCGCCCTGTCCGCCCGCCCGGAGCCACCGCCGCAGGACGTGGTTGTGCGCGGTGACGACGGCCGACGCGGCGACCTCCGCGAGCAGGGGGTCGTCGTTGCCGTCGTGGTGGTCGCGTTCGTCGAAGTGGCCCAGGAGGTAGCGGGTGAAGAGGCGTTCGTACCGCGCGACGGACGCGATCTCCCGTTCCCGGAGCGTCGGGACCTCGCGGGTGAGCCGGTAGCGTTCGACGGAGACGGCCGGGGACGACGCGTACATCCGCATGACTTCTTTGATGCCCCGGCAGACGGTGTCCAGCGGGTGTTCGTGCGGGGGCGCCGCGTTCAGTACCGCCTCGGCGCGGACCAGGGTGTCGTCGTGGTCGGGGAAGATGGCCTCTTCCTTGGAGCGGAAGTGGCGGAAGAAGGTGCGCCGCGCGACCCCGGCGGCGGCCGCGATCTCGTCGACGGTGGTCGCCTCGTACCCCTTGGTGGCGAAGAGTTCCATCGCCGCCGCCGCCAGTTCTCGGCGCATCTTCAGGCGCTGTGCCGCCGCCCGGGTGCCCGCGGCGCTCTCGGGCGCGTCCGTGGCGGACTTCGGTCGGTTCGTACGACTGCGGGGATCAGGGGGCTGGGCCATGACCCGAACGTACTGCATGGGTACGTATCGCCGCGCCTTCGGTCGGCTCCGTGGACCCCGGGACGGGCGGCCGGGTTCGTCCCGGGGCGCGGGCCCGCCCGTCCCGGGGAGCGACGCCGCCCGTGACCCCGCCCCCGGTCACGGGCGGAGCGGGGTTCACCGCCGGGTGTATTCGCGGAAGCCGCGCCCCGTCTTGCGTCCCAGGCACCCCGCCGCCACCAGGTGTTCCAGCAGGGGCGCGGGTGCCAGGCCGGGCTCGCGGAACTCTTCGTGGAGCACCTTCTCGATGGCCAGCGAGACATCGAGTCCGACGACGTCGAGGAGTTCGAACGGGCCCATCGGATAGCCGCCGCCCAGCTTGATCGCGGCGTCGATGTCGTCCACGGTCGCGTAGTGCTGCTCCAGCATCTTCACCGCGTTGTTGAGATAGGGGAAGAGCAGCGCGTTCACGATGAACCCGGCCCGGTCGCCGCAGTCCACCGGATGCTTCTTGATCGTCGCGGTCAGGGCCCGGACGGTGGCGTGGACGTCGTCGCCGGTGAGCACGGTCCGCACGACCTCGACCAGTTTCATCGCCGGGGCCGGGTTGAAGAAGTGCATACCGATCACGTCCTGCGGCCGGGCGGTGGCCCGCGCGCAGGCCACCACCGGCAGCGACGACGTCGTGGTGGCGAGCACGGCGCCGGGCTTGCAGATCCCGTCGAGGGCGGTGAAGAGGGCCTGCTTGACGGCGAGGTCCTCGGCGACCGCCTCCAGTACGAGATCCGCCCCGGCCAGGGCGTCGAGGGCCCCGGCGGTCCCGATCCGGGCCAGGGCCGCGTCGCGGGCCTCCGCCGTGGTCCGGCCCCGGTCGACGGAGCGGGCGAGCGACGCCGCGACGCGTTCCTTCGCCGCGTCGGCCTTCGTGGTGGAGCGGGCCGCGAGCACCACGTCGTACCCGGCCTTGGCGAAGACCTCGGCGATGCCGCTCGCCATCGTCCCGGACCCGGCCACGCCGACCGTACGGATCTCCCGGGGCACGGCACCGGCGGCCAGCGGGGACGGGGTCAGCGCGTCGGGCACCACCTGGGCCGAGCCGGGCCCGGCATAGGTATAGAAGCCCCGGCCCGCTTTGCGGCCGGTCAGTCCGGCCGCGTCGAGCTGCCGCAGGATCGGCGCGGGCGCGTGCAGCCGGTCCCCGGACTCGGCGTACAGCGCGTCGAGGACGGTACGGGCCGTATCGATGCCGATCAGGTCGAGCAGCGCCAGCGGGCCCATCGGCAGTCCGCAGCCGAGCCGCATCGCGGCGTCCACGTCCTCCCGGGAGGCGTACTTCGACTCGTACATCGCGGCGGCCTGGTTGAGGTAGCCGAAGAGCAGTCCGTCGGCGACGAAACCGGGCCGGTCGCCCACCTCGACGGGCTCCTTGTCCAGTTCCCGGGCGAGCCCGGTGACGGCGGCGACCGCCCAGGGGGCGGTCAGTACCGAGGAGACGACCTCGACCAGCCGCATCGCGGGCGCCGGGTTGAAGAAGTGCATCCCGAGGACCCGTTCCGGACGGCGGGAATCCGCCGCGAGCCGGGTCACCGACAGTGCGTTGGTACCGGTCGCGAGGATCGTCGTGGGCCGGACGATGCCGTCCAGCTCCCGGATCACCCGCTGTTTCACCTCGTACGACTCCGAGACCACCTCGATCACCAGATCGGCGTCCGAGGCGGCGCGGAGGGTGGTGGTGGTCCGCAGGCGGGCGAGCGCGGCCCGGCGCTCGGCGCCGGTGATCCGGCCGCGCGCCACGGCACGCGCCGTCGACTCCTCGACCGCGGCGACGGCGCGCCGGGCGGCGGACTCGTCGATGTCGATACCGACGACCTCACGGCCGGCCAGGGCGAGCACCTCCGCGATACCGGTGCCCATGGTGCCGAGACCGACGACGGCGACGGTCCGCAGGGGGGTGGTGGAGATGTCCATCGGGTCCATCCGGGGACTCCAAGGGGTGAGTGACGACTCAACGGAAGGCGGCGGAGGTCCGCGCGCCGTTCGAGCGGAGACCGGCGCGCGGCGCGGTGCCGCCCAGAGCTGTGCGGGGCGCACCCGGTTGTCGCGCGGGGTGCGTGAGAACGGCGGCCCCGTCCCGGGCCGTGCCGTACGCGGCGCGTGACCGACTCACGCGCCGTACTGTGCTGTTCGCCGAACCGACCGCACTCGCGGCGGCTGCGTCACCAGGCCGCCGCAGGGCGTATCACGGGGAATCCCCGCTCAGTTGAGGTTAACCGGCGGGTAACGAGCGCGCCAGACCCCGGGCGGCCCCCTCCGGTGTGATCTGGGTCGCGATCCGCGACCGGACCGCCACGGATCGTCGCTACGCTTTCGACCATGGACGACGAGTTACGGTCGCTGGCCCGGCGGCTGCGGCGCGAGTCGGGCGGCTCGACGGAGTACGAACGCCTCCTCGTGACGGTGGACCAGGAAGAGCTGGCGGCCGTCCTCACCGCGCCGGGGCAGCCGCTGTGGGCACGGGAACTGGCCGCGTTCCGGCTCGGCCGCGCGGGGGACCGGCGGGCATTCGAAGCGCTGGTCCTGCTGCTGAACCACCGGGACCCGGAGCGGTGCGCGTCGGCGGCGCACGCGCTCCACGAACTCGCCGACCCGAGGACGGCGAGAGCGGCGGCGGCACTCGCCACCAATGAACTGCGGGTCGCGTACGCGCTGGTGCCCGTACGGCTCCTGATCCGGCTCCGGGCCCCGGAATCCGCGCCCGCGCTCATCACCGTCCTCCGTCGGCGGCTGGCACCGGGCGACCCGTACCGGCGCCTCGCCCTGGCCTGTGTGGAGGGCCTGGGCGCACTGGGCGACGCCCGGGCCCGCGACGTCCTCACCTCGGCGGGCACGCACCCCTCCCTGGCGGCGGCGGCAGAGGCGGCCCTGGCGCGGACGCCTCCCGCCGGGGGGCCCGCCGCGTTCTGAGGCGCCTCCACGGGGAGACCCCCCAGCGCCCTGGCCCTCCGGGGCACCGCCCCGAAGAACCGGGCCGCGCCCGGCCGCCTGGTGTTGTTCGCGGCCCGCCGCCCGCCTGTGGCTTGTCGCACGCCCCGATGCCTTCGGCAATGGGGGACCGCCAGCGCCACCTGGGTTGCTTTCCCGACCGCCCTTCGGGAGGGGGGCGCCCTCCTGGCAGGGGGGCGTGCCTCCTCCGGAGGTGTTTCGCCTGCGAGCCGAGGTGGGCCGTTCGCGCAGTTCCCCGCGCCCCTAAATGCTCTCCCGCTCCTCGCCCCTGAGAAGGCGTCGTCTCGCTACGAGGGCGACGAGGGGGGCAACCCAGGGGCGCGGGGAACTGCGCGACAAGCCCACCACGGTCCGCAGACCGCGAACTAGACCAGGCTGCCGGGCGCGGCCCGGGGGTGTGGGCCTCACCTGGAGGGCCAAGGCGCTGGGGGTCCCTCCATTGCCGAAGGCATAGGGGGCGGAACTGCGGGAACAGCCACGATGGTGGCGCGGGCCGCGAACAACACCAGGCCGCCGGGTGGGACCCGGGGCTGTAGACCTCAGCCGGAGGGCCGAGGCGCTGGGGTTCCCCCAGCGCCTCTGCTCGGGGCGTGGTCAGTAGAGCTTGTTGACCGCCGTCGTCGTGGTCTTCTGGAACGCCTTGACCGCCGCGTCCGACGCGTCGCCGAGCTGGCCCCACGCCACCACCGTCACCGTGCGGCCGTCGCGGCCCACGGAGTACAGCGATACGTCGTTCGCACCGCCCACCGGGTCGAAGGTGTCGATGCTGTAGACATGGGCGCCCTCTTCCACCGGCAGGGCGCCCCAGTAGAACGCCTCGCCGTCGAGGTTCGGGTTCTCGGCCCGCAGTCGGTCGAAGCAGGTCTCGATCCGGTTGCGGAGGTTGGTGACGAGCTGCTTCGCCTTCGCCTCGCTCGCCGCCACGGTGATGGTCTGGCGGGCGTTGGTGTCCAGCTCGGTGTGGAACAGGCGGTACTTGCTGGCGGCCTTCGGGGCCGTGTTGCCGGTGCAGAAGTCGTCCGGGAGACCGGCCGTCACCGGGCCCGCCGCCCAGGCGGTGAGCGACGGCGGCAGCTGGGACGCGGCGAGGAACGCCGGGCCGGGGGCGGCGCTCGCCCAGGAGAGCGAGGTGAACGTGAGGCCGACGGCCGCGGTGGTCACGGCGGCGGAGCGAAGCGTCTTCATCTGATGATCCCCGTTTGCTCGAAGTCGATCGAGGTCGCTCGATCGGTGCAGGCGCGAGGGTCCGGCCCGGCCCGGCCTGGTCGCCGGGCCGCCGGTGCGCCGTGGATTGACCATCAGCTTCGGGAGTGCGGCGGCCCGTTCACAAGTCTCCGCGCCGCTGGAACCGTTCCACCCCCGCTGACGTGGGAGAAGGCAGAGGGGTGGAACGCCGCCCCGGAACGCGATACGCGGCACGCGCGGGGAGGGTGGGGCGCTCGTGGGGACGCCGGACGGCCCGGCCGCCGGGGAGTTGGCCCGGCGGCTGCGGGAGCTGCGCGACGGATCGGGGCGGAGCTACGGCTCTCTCGCGCGCCGGATCGGTGTCAGCGCCTCCACCCTGCACCGCTACTGCTCGGGCGCGACGGTCCCCGCCGAGTTCGCCCCGGTCGAACGGCTCGCCCGGTTCAGCGGCTGTACGGGGGACGAACTGGTCGCCCTCCACCGGGCCTGGGTGCTCGCGGACGAGGAGCGGACCCGACGCCAGGAGGCGGCGTCATCCGCGCCCCGGGCCGCGGTCCCTCCGGTCGTACCGGTCCCGGTACCGGCCCCGTCGGAGGAGCCGGAGACCACCGCGCCCGCGACCGAGGCCGGTGCCACCGTCGTCCTCGGGGATCCGCCACGGGCCGGGACCCGGCGGCCGTGGGGTGTCGTACGCCGGACCCGGGTCGCCGTCGTCGTGATGGTGCTGGCGGTCGGACTCGTCGTCGGGCTCGTCGGGTACGGGAACCGGCCCGACGAGCGGTCCGTGGCCGGGGCGGAGCGGGGCGAGGACGTGCGCGGCGGTCCGGGTCCGTCGGCGGTGCCGTCGACAAGCCCGTCAACAGACCCGTCGACGGGCCCGTCGAAGTCACCGGCCACCGGATCGGCGTCCGGAGCCGTCGGCAGTGCCGGTGGTAGCGGTACGAAGAGCGCTCCGGGCACATCGCCGGGTCCCGGCACCGGCACGAACAGCGGCGGCGCCGTTGACGGGCCCGCCGACTCCGGAGGGCGTACCCCGGTCAAGGGGGCGCCGTTCACCTGGGCGGCCGAGCAGCACGTGTGGGCGTACGGCTGCGATCACGCCTATCTCGTGGGCCGGGAGCCCTCGGACGTGCCTCCGCCGCCCGTCGAGGCCGACGCCCCGCAGTGGGCCCGCTCGGTCGGGGCCGTACACGGCGGGGAGACCCGGGTGCGGATCACCCTCCAGGGCACCGACGAACGGGCGGTCGTCCTGCACGGCCTCCAGGTGCGGACGGCTGCCCGGCGGGAACCGCCGGGTGCCGGCCGGGTGTACCGGATGGACCGGGGCTGTGGGGGAGCGCTGACGCCCCGTACGTTCGCGGTGGATCTCGACCGGCGGCGGCCCCTGGCCCGTTCCGTGCCGGGGTACGGCGAGAACGGCCCGATCCCCGCGGTCTCCTTCCCGTACCGGGTATCGGCGTCCGACCCGGAGGTACTGCTGGTCACGGCCTCCGCGCGGGACTGCGACTGCGACTGGTACCTGGAGCTGGAGTGGTCGAGCGGCGGGCGCCGGGGTGTCGTACGGATCGACGAGGCAGGGCGGCCGTTCCGTACCAGCGGGGTCGCGGGGCGGCCCGTACACGAGTACGACACGGAGGCCCGGCGCTGGATCCCGGCCGGGGACCAGGACGGCACGCCGGATCCGGCGGCCGTCGGCCCGTCGTCGGCGGCGGGCCGACCGGAAGGTCCAGACGCCGACGCCGACGCCGACGCGGATCCGGCCCGGCGACCCGGCTCCTGACCGGTATTCAGGATGTCCCGGGCGGTGTAGCGGGGGTGAGATCGCGGACGTACCGCACCTCCGGGATCCGGGCCCCGCTCACTTCGAACGGCTCCTCGGCGCCGTCGGGGCGGAACCCGGCCCGCTGGTAGAAGCGGCGGGCACGGGCGTTGTCGCGGAGGACCCAGAGCCGTATCGCGGGGTGTCCGGCGGCCTCGGCGCGGGCGGTGAGTTCGGTGAGCAGAGCCCGGCCGACGCCGGTGGAGAGCTGGGCCGGGCGGACGTAGAGCGCGTACAGCTCGCTCTCGCCCGGTGGAGTGTCGTCGTCCCGGGCCGGGCCGGTACAGCCCCAGCCCACCACCGTGCCGTCCCGTTCGGCGACGAGATGGCTGACGCCGTCGGCGGCCCCCGCGACCAGGCCGCGCAGCCGTACGGTCTCCTCGGCGACGTCCATCGAGTCGAGGTAGGGCTGCGGCACCAGACCGGCGTAGGCGTACTGCCAGCCCCGGACCCGGATCTCGGCCACCGCCCCGCAGTCGTCCGGTGTCAGTGCCCTGATCAGGAGGTTCGTACCCATCCCGGCATCCTCGCGCGGACGCGGCCGGGTGAGCCACTGGATTACCGGGGTTCCGGGGCCTGGACGGGGCACGGGGACGGCGGGAAGGACGGGGAAGGGGACCCGGCGCGGGGCGGGCGGCGGTCTCACAGCAGGGTGAGCTGGGTCGGCCCGGCGGACGCGGCCTCCGGGGCGGGGACCGGTGGCCGCGGCGGGGCGATCCGGCGGGACGCGCCCCGTCCGGCGGGCCCGATGCCGTATTCGGCGGCCAGTTCGTGCACCTGCCGGGTGATCCGCCGCTGGTACCACGTGGGGGCGTAGGCCCCGGCCGCGTACATCCGCTCGTACCGGGCGACCAGTCCGGGGTGGTGGCGGGCCAGCCAGGCCATGAACCACTCGCGGGCGCCGGGCCGCAGATGCAGTACCAGCGGGGTCACCGAGACCGCGCCCGCCTCGGCGATGGCCCGGACCGTGGCGCGCAACTGCTCGGGGCGGTCGCCGAGGAACGGGATCACCGGCGCCATCAGCACCCCGCAGCCCAGGCCGCGGGCGGTGAGGGTCCGGACCACGTCCAGCCGGCGCTCGGGGGCCGGGGTGCCGGGTTCGACGGTGCGCCACAGCTCGGCGTCGAGAAAGCCGACCGAGACGGATATCCCGACCTCGGTGACATCGGCGGCGCGCCGGAGCGTGTCCAGATCGCGGAGGATCAGCGTCCCCTTGGTGAGGATCGAGAAGGGATTGGCGTGGTTCGTCAGCGCCTCAATGATGCCGGGCATCAACTGATACCGGCCCTCCGCCCGCTGGTAGCAGTCCACATTGGTGCCCATGGCGATATGCGCGCCCCGCCACTGGCGGGACGACAGCTCGCGCCGGAGCAGTTCGGGGGCGTTGACCTTCACCACGATCTGCGAGTCGAAGCCGATCCCGGTGTCGAGGTCGAGATAGCCGTGCGTCTTGCGGGCGAAACAGTAGACACACGCGTGCGAGCAGCCGCGGTACGGGTTGACCGTCCATTCGAACGGCATCCGGGACGCCCCGGGCACCCGGTTCACGATCGAACGCGCCCGTACCTCGTGGAAGGTGATCCCCCGGAACTCGGGGGTGTCGAAGGTGCGGGTCGTCACCGCGGACGTACCGAACAGGGCGGGGTTCACGGCCCCCGCGGCGGGGTCGGGTTCTTCGGCCAGGTGGTTCCAGCGCATCGGTCGGCCTCCTCGGTGGTGCTCGAACAACACAATAGAACATGTGTTCCCATGATCGCCGGGGGCGGGCCGCGGGGCACGCCGCCCGGCGCCCGATGGCGCGGCCCCGGCGGGACCCCGGATTTGGGCCCGCGCGGGCGAGGTGGTTGGCTAGCGCCACCCCCGGAAGTACCGAAGGCTGGAGGAACGGCAATGGCGCAGGTCGAGGCCACCACGGAACGGATCATCGCGGCGAAGGCGGAGACCGTCTTCGACACCCTGGCCGACTACGAGAACAGCCGCGGCAAGCTTCTGACCGAGCACTTCAGCGAGTACGAGGTCCGGGAGGGCGGCGACGGCGAGGGCACCCTCGTCCACTGGCGGCTCCAGGCGACCAGCAAGCGTGTCCGGGACTGCCTGCTGGAGGTCACCGAGCCCACGGACGGCCAGCTGGTCGAGAAGGACCGCAACTCCTCGATGGTGACGACCTGGACCGTCACTCCGGCGGGCGAGGGCAAGTCGAAGGCCGTCGTCACATCGGTCTGGAACGGCGCGGGCGGGATCGGCGGCTTCTTCGAGCGCACGTTCGCGCCGAAGGGGCTGGCCCGGATCTACGACGGTGTGCTGGAGCGCCTCGCCGCGGAGACCGAGTCCGGCGCCGCCTGATCTCCCACCGACCGCGCCGCGCCCCGGAGCCCCCTCGGCCCGGGGCGCGGCCCTTTTCGCCCCTACGAGCCCCGCCGCGCCGGGTGGCCTGCGGCCCGCCTGTGGCTGGTCGCGCAGTTCCGCGGCAGGTGTTTTCGGGGGACCCCAGCGCCTTGGCTCTCCGGGTTGCCGCCCGAAAACCCGGGTCCCGCCCGGCGACCTGCTGTTGTTTGCGGTCTGCGGACCGGCCGTGGCTTGTCGCGCAGTTCCGCCCCCTGTGCCTTCGGCGACGGGGGGACCCCCAGCGCCTTGGCTCTCCGGGTTGCTGCCCGAAAACCCGGGTCTCGCTCGGCGGCCTGATGTTGTTTGCGGTCTGCGGACCGGCCGTGGCTTGTCGCGCAGTTCCCCGCGCCCTTGAACACCTCCGCCTGCCCCTTCCTTGTGAAGGGAGCCCGGCAGCCCTGAGGCCGGTGCCCTCCTCAGGGGCGGTGCTCGGGAGAGCATTTAGGGGCGCGGGGAACTGCGCGAACAGCCACAGACGGTCCGCAGACCGCCGACAACGCCCCGGTCGCCGGGCGCGGACCGGGTATCGGGGCGGTACCCGAAAAAGCCGAGGCGCTGGGGTCCCCCGTTCGGGGGAAACGGATGTGCACCGCCTCTCCCGGGGCGCTTTTCGAAAGGCCCTGCTCGGCGCCCCGACACATGGACGTCGAACGTGGGCGCGGGGGCCGGGCGGCCCGTCAACCGCGTCGTACGGCTCCGGTCGGCCACCCCAGAATGGCGCCCGCGCGGAACGCGGCGCCGATCGAGGGGAGCGAGGACGTGGGCGGCAGCACTCTGGTGAAGGGCGGGCAGGCCGTACCGCCGGTTCTCTCCGGCGGGCCCGGGCCGCCCGTACCACCACCGGGGCCCGGCGGCCCGGACGGCGGCCCGGACGGCGCCCCGGGCCTCAGCCCCCGCCGGATCCGCCTCGTCTTCCTCGGGCTGATGCTCGCCCTGCTGCTCGCGGCGCTGGAGCAGATGATCGTCGCCACCGCGTTGCCGAAGATCGTCGGCGAGTTGCAGGGTCTGGACCGGATGTCCTGGGCCGTGACGGCCTATCTGCTGACCTCCACCATCACCCTGCCGGTCTACGGCAAGCTGGGCGACCTCTTCGGCCGTAAGGGCGTCTTCCAGTTCGCCATCGTCGTCTTCGTGATCGGCTCGGCCCTGGCAGGCTGGTCCCGCACGATGGACCAGCTGATCGCCTTCCGTGCCCTCCAGGGCGTCGGCGCCGGTGGTCTGATGATCGGCGTCCAGGCGATCATCGCCGATATCGTCCCGGCCCGGGACCGGGGCCGCTACATGGGGCTGATCGGCGCCGTGTTCGGCGTGGCCTCCGTCGCGGGACCGCTGCTCGGCGGCTTCTTCACCGACCATGTCTCCTGGCGCTGGTGCTTCTACTTCAACGTCCCGTTCGGCCTGGTGACCCTGCTCGTCGTCACCGTCGTACTGAAGCTGCCGAAACGGACCGGCCGGGCCCGGCTCGACGTGCTCGGGACCGTACTGCTGGCCGCCGCGTCGACCTGTCTCGTCCTGCTCACCAGCTGGGGCGGTACCGAGTACGCCTGGGGGTCGCCGACGATCCTGGGTCTTGCCGCCGGGGCCGCCGTAACGACTCTGCTCTTCGTCGTCGTGGAGGCGTACGCCCCCGAACCGATCATCCCGCTGCGGCTCTTCCGGGACTCCGTCTTCAATGTGACCGGCCTGGTCGGCGCGGTGATCGGGATCGCCCTGTTCGGCGCGGGCAGCTATCTGCCGACCTTTCTCCAGATGGTCGACGGCGCGTCCGCCACCGAGTCGGGGCTGCTGATGCTGCCGATGATGGGCGGTCTGGTGATCGCCTCGATCGTCGCCGGGCAACTCACCAGCCGTACCGGCCGCTACCGCAAGTACCCCGTACTCGGCGGGCTGATCTCGGCCGTCGGCATGTGGCTGCTGTCCCGGCTGGAGGCCGGTACCTCCCGGCTGGAGTACAGCGTCGGACAGGCCGTACTCGGGGTCGGCGTCGGACTGGTGATCCCGGTACTGATCCTGGCCGTCCAGAACTCGGTACGCCCCGCCGATCTCGGCACCGCCACCAGCGCCAGTACCTACTTCCGGCAGATCGGCGGCAGTGTCGGGGCCGCCGTCTTCGGCACCCTGTTCGCGGCCAGGCTCACCGACGCCCTCGCCGACCGGCTGCCCGGCGGTACCGGCCTGCCGCCCGGGATCGAACCGGAGTCGGTTACCCCCGAATTGGTCCACGGTCTGCCGCCCGGGGTCCGCGACGCGTATATCGCCGCCTACGCCGACGCCATGCCGAGGATCTTCCTCTATCTGGTGCCCGTCCTGCTGCTCGGCCTCCTCATCGCCTGCTTCCTCAAGGAGAAACCACTGGTGTCCCAGAACGTCCCCACCGCCGAGACCACCGAGCCCGCCGGGATCACCGAGAGCTTCCCGTACGCGCCCCCCGCCGTCGCCGTGCCCCCGGCCCGCAGCGCGCCCGTACCGTCGTCGTCCGCCTTCGGCGTCCCGGTCTGCGGCACCGTCCAGCACCACGACGGCTCCAGCGTGCCCCGCGCGGCGCTGACGCTGATCGACGTCCGCGGGCAGCAGATCGGCCGGGGCGCCTCCGGGGACGACGGGCGGTACGCGCTGAGCGTGCCGGGGCCGGGGTCGTATGTGATGATCGCCGCTGCGGGCGGGCACCAGCCGCAGGCCGTCACCGTCACCGTCGGGGAGCGCCCGGTCGACCTCGATGTGGTGCTCGGCGGCGCGGGACGGCTCGCCGGAGCGGTCCGGACCGCCGACGGCATTCCGGTCCGGGACGCCACCGTCACCCTCACCGACGTCCGCGGGGACGTCGTCGCCACCGCCCGCAGCGGACGCGAGGGCGGCTATGTGATGACCGAACTGGTGGCGGGGGAGTACACCCTGGCCGCCAGCGCCCCGGCGTACCGCCCGGCCGCGCTCATGGTCAGTGTGCAGGCGTCCCGCGAGACCCGGCAGGACGTCGAACTCGCCGGGGGCGCGGTACTGCGGGGCACCGTGCGCGCCGGGGGCGGCCGGCCCGTCGAAGAGGCCAGGGTCACCCTGCTGGACGCGGCCGGGAACGTGGTCGACACCTTGACGACCGGCCCCGACGGCACGTTCCGCTTCGTGGACCTGTCGTCCGGCGAGTACACGGTCATTGCCGCCGGGTACCCGCCGGTGGCGACGGTCCTCCAGATGGCGGGTGGTGGCCGGACCGAACGCGATCTCCAACTCGGCCACGCGGACTGACCCGTTCCGGCCGCCTTCGCGACCCCGTCCGGTGACCGGGCGGGGTCGTCGCGCGCCCGCCCCCACCCGCGACGACGGATCCGCAAGGGTGTGTCGTCCGCCGGATTCGCGCGGGCGCACGACCTATTCGGCCGTTGCGCCACGCACCGAGTGCCACGCGCCGTACGGTGGTCACAGGCCGCGTACCCCCGCGGCGGGGAAGGAGCCAGCCAGCCATGGACAGTGGCGTTCCGCCGACAGCGCCGCGGCAGTACGCCGTGGACGGCCGGATTCCGCTGGCCGTGGTCGTCGTGGACGGCGGCGGCCGGGTCTCCCACTGGTCGACCGGTGCGCGACGGCTGTTCGGGCACGGTCGCGAAGAGGCCGTCGGCAGGCCCGCGACCGATCTCCTGCCGGTCGGCGGGGCGCTGGCGCCGGACGCGTACCGGAACACGTATCGGGCGGCGCTGTCCCCCGGTGGGGAGTTCGGCGGCACCGGCGCGTTCGAGCGGGTCGCCGTCCGCGACGGCGGTACGGGGCGGACCGGACCGATCCCCGCCCAGCGACCCGGCGACGGCACCCCGGGCGGCCCCGGCGCTCCGTCCCGTACGGGCACCGGCGACACCACCGGCATTGCTGACATCGCCGACGCCGCTGACACCACCATCGGAATCGAAGGTCCCGAAGACCCCGACCGCCTCGAAGATCTCGACGGCTCCGACGAGATCGGCCCCGGTCTGTACGCGTCCCTGACCGGCGGTACCTCGTACGCCACCGCGGGCCGGGCCCGGCTCTCGGACCCGGGCCGGGACCCCGTCGACGTGCTGTGGTGGGCCTATCCCATGGTCGGCCCCGGCCCCGAGCGGATGATCGTACTGGCCGCCGACGCGGCCCAGTTCACCGAAGACGACCGCGGCGGTGACGGCGTCGGCGGCGTTGATCGGGTTTCCCCCGGATTCGCCCGGCACACCGACTTCCCCGGCGCCGACGAACTCGCCCGGCGGCTCCCCGAGATTCTGCCCAGCATGAGCGTCACCGAGGCGACCCGGATCGTCTCCCAGATCCTCGAACTGGGCTATCCGGTCCTGGAGTTCAGCCACCACGACCGCGTACCCGTCACCCCCGACTGGGGTGTGCCCCGGCGGGCCGAGCGCCGGGCCCGCCGCCGGGTCGCCGAGGCGGCCTTCGCCGCGGGCCACACCCTCGACGCCGACGCCAGGGCCGATCTCGCGGAGGACCTCGAATACGCCGCCGTCCGCGAACGGCTGGAATTCCTCAACGAGGTCAGCGGCCGGATCGGCTCGTCGCTCGATCTGGCCCGGACGATCCACGAGGTCAGCGCCGCCGTCGTACCCCGGTTCACCGATGTCGCGGGCACCTATCTCAGGGAGCAGGTCGTCGCGGGCGAGGGCTTCCCCGACGGCCCGCCGGACGCCACCACCCTCTGGCACCGGGTCGCCATCGAGCATGTGGACGAACCGGGCCGCTGGGACGACGTCGTCCCCGTCGGCGAGTCCATGCCCTTCCCCGAACACACCCCGTTCTTCCAGTGCATGACCACCGGCCATCCGGTGCTGGTGCCGAGGATCAGCGACCAGATGGGGACGGCCATCGCGTCCCAGTTCGAGAAGCGGGACATCCGGCCGCTGATCAACGGCCGGTCGATGCTGGTGGTCCCGCTGAAGGCGCGCAATGTGGTGCTCGGCTTCATGATCCTGCTGCGCCATCCCGAACGTACCGTCTTCAACGACATGGACCGGGTCACCGGCGCCGAACTCGCCGCCCGGGCCGGTCTCGTCCTCGACAACGCCCGGATGTACACCTACCAGGAGAATGTCGCCGAGACCCTTCAGGACTCGATGCTGCCGCAGGTCCCGGCCCGGCTGGCCGGATGCGACATCGCCACCCGCTATCTGCCCGGCACCCTCCTCGGCCGGGTCGGCGGCGACTGGTTCGACTCGGTGAAACTCCCCGGCTCCCGGGTCGCCCTGGTCGTCGGCGACGTCATGGGCCACGGGCTGAACTCCGCCGCGATGATGGGCCAGCTGCGGACCGCCGTCCAGACCATGGCCGCCCTCGATCTGCCGCCCGAACAGCTGCTGCGCAATCTGGACGACCTCGCCCAGCGCCTCGGCGAGAACTACCTCGCGACCTGCCTCTACGCCGTCTACGACCCCATCGGCCATGAACTGGTGATCGCCAACGCCGGTCATGTCCCGCCGGTCCTGGTCCGCGCCGCCGACGGCTCCAGCGAGCTGCTGGAGCTGCCCACCGGCGCGCCGATCGGCGTCGGCGGGGTGCCCTTCGAGTCCCGCCGGATCCGGGTCGCGCCCGGGGACCGGCTGGTGATGTGCACCGACGGCCTGGTGGAGGTGCGCGGCGAGGACATCGGCGTCGGACTCGCCACCCTCTGCGAGTCCGCCGCCCATCCCGCCGCGTCCATGGACGACGCCTGCGACACCATCATCCGCGCCCTGAACACCCGGGGCGGCCGGAAGGACGACGTCGCCCTGCTGATGGCCCGGCTCAACGGCGTCCCCGCCGAGTCGGTCGCCGTCTGGGAGCTGGGTCTCGAACCCCGCGAGGCCGCCCGCGCCCGGCGGCTGGTCCGAGGCCAGCTCCGCCACTGGGGCCTCGACGCCATCACGGAAACGGTGGAACTGCTGGTCGGCGAGGTGGTCGCCAACGCCGTGCGGTACGCCTCCGGGCGCCGCGCCGAACTGCGACTGGTCCGCTCGGGGACCCTGCTGTGCGAACTCTACGACGAGGACCACACCCTCCCGGCGCTCCGGGACGCCGGTCCCGGCGACGAGGCCGGGCGGGGGCTGCGGGTGATCAGCACTCTGGCCCGGGAGTGGGGCGCCAGCCGGACCCGGGACGGCAAGACCGTCTGGTTCGAGACCGCCTTGGGATAGGCCGTCCGTTCATCCGGCCGACCGCCGCCAGGACACGTCACGCCGGAGAAATCGTACGAAAGTGTGGTCTTCGTACTTGCCGTGCCCGGCCCGGCGCGATAGACCGATCATGGCGCCGTGCCCCGGCGCCCGGCGCTGCGAGCCGACCGCGGGCCGACCGGTCGACCCGGGAACGATGGGGGGAGCTGTTCGATGGGCGTGACGAGCAGATACAGGGACGCGTGGGAAGGGTTCTGGGCCGAGGTGCCCGGCGAGGAGCCCGGGGAAGTGTTCTGGGACGCCGACCCGGCCCTGACCGCGGGTCAGCATCTCGCCCTGTACGAGCCGCATATCGAGGCCCCCGGGCTCACCCTGGTCGACCTGGGCTGCGGCAACGGGACCCAGACCTTCTATCTCGCCGACCGCTTTCCGCGCGTACTCGGGGTCGATCTCTCACCCGCCGCGATCGCCCTGGCCGAAACCGCCCGGACCGCTGCCGACTCCGCGGCGGATTCCGCCGAGTCCGCCGGTCGCGACGGCTCCGGTGACGGTCCCGCCGGTGAGACCGGATTCCGGGTCCTCGACGCCACCGACCAGGACGCCGTCGCCGCCCTCCGCGCCGAGACCGGCGACTGCAATGTCTATATGCGCGGAGTGCTCCACCAGTCCGACCCCAAGGACCGCCGGGCCCTCGCCGACGGCATCGCCCTGCTCGTCGGCGACCGCGGCCGGGCCTTCGTCGTGGAACTCGCCGAGGCCGCGGGCCGACGGCTGGCCCGGCTCGCCCAGTCCCCGGCCGGACCTCCGCCCAAACTGCGGCCCGTGTTCCGCCACGGCATCGTGCCGGGTGCCGTCGCCGACTCCGATGTCGCCGACTACTTCACGGCCGCCGGGCTGACCGTCCTCGCGGGCGGCGAGCTGCCGCTGACCACCACCGAGTACGAGCCCGACGGCTCCCGGATCGAACTGCCCTCCCTCTGGCTGGTGGTGGGCCGCCCCCGCTGACCTGGCCTGGTAAGAGCCCCGGACCGGATCCGGACCGGCCCCGCGCCCGCCCTGCGGGCCGCCCGGGACCGGCCGGGGCGCGCCCGGTGGGACCGCTCCGCGGGGCTTGACCCCGTGCGGTTAGATTGAGCCATGAAGATCCTCATCAGCGCCGATATGGAAGGCGCCACCGGAGTGACCTGGCCGGCGGACGTACTGCCCGGCACGCCCCAGTGGGAGCGCTGCCGCTCCATGTTCACCTCGGACGTGAACGCCGCGGCGCTCGGATTCTTCGACGGCGGCGCCGACGAGGTCCTCGTCAACGAGGCCCACTGGACCCAGCGCAATCTGCTGCTGGAGCGGCTGGACGAGCGGGTCCAGATGCTCACAGGCCGCCACAAGGCCCTCGCCATGGTCGAGGGCGTCCAGCACGGCGACGTCGACGGTATCGCCTTCATCGGCTACCACACCGGCGCGGGCACCGAGGGCGTCCTCGCCCATACCTATCTCGCCAACTCCATCACCGGGGTCTGGCTCAACGGCGACCGGGCGAGCGAGGGCTGGCTCAACGCGCATGTCGTCGCCGAGTACGGCGTCCCCGTCGTCCTCGTCACCGGCGACGATCTGACCTGCGTCGACGCCGGGGGCTACGCGCCCGAGGCCCGTACCGTGGCCGTCAAGGACTACGTATCCCGGTACGCGGCCGTCTGCCGGACACCCACCAGGACCGCCGCCGACATCCGGGCCGCCGCCAAGGAGGCCACGGCGCTCGCGGTCCGCCGCGACCCGGTCGCCGCCGGGCCCTTCACCGTCGAGCTGGAGTTCGACGCCGAACATCTCGCGGGCTCCGCGACCGTCGTCCCCGGAGTCGAGCCCAGCGGCGCGCCCGGTGAGCGCAGGGTCGCGTACACCAGTCCGACCATGTACGAGGCCATCAGGACGTTCAAGGCGGTCACGACCGTCGTCTCGGCCGCGACGGAGGAGCAGTATGGCTGACCGGGCCACCACCACCATGACCGCGTCCCCCGTGGACGCCACCGCCTACGACGAGGTGGTGACCTTCACCTCCGAGCTGATCAGGATCGACACCACCAACCGGGGCGGCGGTGACTGCCGCGAGCGGCCCGCCGCCGAGTACGCGGCCGAGCGGCTCGCCGCCGCCGGACTCGAACCCGTACTCCTCGAACGCGTCCCGGGCCGGACCAACGTCGTCGCCCGGATCGCGGGCAGCGACCCCACGGCCGACGCCCTGCTGGTCCACGGCCATCTCGACGTCGTCCCCGCCGAAGCCGCCGACTGGAGCGTCCACCCCTTCTCCGGCGAGGTCGCCGACGGTGTCGTCTGGGGCCGGGGCGCCGTCGACATGAAGAACATGGACGCGATGATCCTGGCCGTCGTCCGGGCCTGGGCCAGGGCCGGGGTCACCCCCCGCCGCGACATCGTGATCGCCTTCACCGCCGACGAGGAGGCCAGCGCCGTCGACGGCGCCGGATTCCTCGCCGACCGGCACGCCGCCCTCTTCGAGGGCTGTACCGAGGGCATCAGCGAATCGGGCGCCTTCAGCTTCCACGCCGACAACGGCATGACGCTCTACCCGATCGGCGCGGGCGAACGCGGCACCGCCTGGCTGGAACTCACCGCCCACGGCCGCGCCGGACACGGCTCCAAGGTCAACCGGTCCAACGCGGTCAGCAGGCTCGCCGCCGCCGTCGCCCGGATCGGCGAGCACGAGTGGCCCGTCCGGCTCACCCCGACCGTACGCGCCGCCCTCGCCGAACTCGCCCGGCTCTACGGCATCGACGCCGACCCCCACGCCGACGGCTTCGACCCCGACGAACTGGTCTCCCGGCTCGGCCGGGCCGCCGCCCTCGTGGAACCGACCGTCCGCAACAGCGCCAATCCGACGATGCTCTCCGCCGGATACAAGATCAACGTCATTCCGGGGCACGCCACCGCCCATATCGACGGCCGGATGCTGCCCGGCGGCGAGGACGAGTTCGCCGCCACCCTCGACCGGCTCACCGGACCCGACGTCGAATGGCGGTTCCAGCACCGCGAAGTGCCGCTGACGGCCCCGGTCGACTCGCCGACCTTCGCCAAGCTGCGCGCCGCCGTCGAACACTTCGACCCCGACGGCCACACCATCCCCTACTGCATGGCGGGCGGCACCGACGCCAAGCAGTTCTCCCGGCTCGGCATCACCGGCTACGGCTTCTCCCCGCTGAAGCTGCCGCCCGGCTTCGACTACGCCGCCCTCTTCCACGGCGTCGACGAACGCGTCCCCGTCGAAGCCCTCCACTTCGGCGTCGACGTCCTCGACCACTACCTCCGGTCGGCGTGAGGACCATGAGGAAGGGGCCCGCCATGACGTCCGTACCCGACCCGGCCACCACCGTCACCACCGCCCCCTACGGCAGCTGGCCGTCCCCCGTCGGCGCCGACCTCGCCGCCGCCCACGACGGCCGGCCCGAGTACCTGGGCGCCGTCGGCGACGAACTCTGGTGGACCGCGCCCCGGCCCGCCGAGGGCGGCCGCCGCGCCCTGGTCCGCCGCCGGGCCGACGACGGCGCCGAGGAGACCGTCCTCCCCGCCCCGTGGAACGTCCGCAGCCGGGTCATCGAATACGGCGGCCGGCCCTGGGCCGGGGCCACTGGACCCGACGGGCGGACCCTCGTCGTCTTCGTCCACCATCCCGACCAGCGGCTCTACGCCTACGACCCCGGCACGCCCGGCACCGAACCGCGCCCCCTCACGCCCCTCTCCGGCACCGGCGACGGACTGCGCTGGGCCGACCCCGTGATCCTGCCCGCGCGGGGCGAGGTCTGGTGCGTCCTGGAGGAGTCCACCGGCGACGCGCCCACCGACGTCCGCCGGACCGTCGCCGCCGTCCCCCTCGACGGCTCCGCCGCCGCCGACCGTACGGCCGTCCGCGAACTCACCGACGACCGGCACCGCTTCACCACCGGACCCCGGCTCTCCCCCGACGGCCGACGGCTGGCCCGGCTCGTCTGGGACCACCCCCGGATGCCCTGGGACGGCACCGAACTCCTCGTCGGCGACATCACCGACGACGGCCGGATCACCGGGACCCGAACCGTGGCCGGAGGCCCCGAGGAATCCGTCTGCCAGGCCGAATGGGCCCCCGACGGAGCCCTGCTCTACTCCTCCGACAGCGGCGGCTGGTGGCGGCCCCACCGGCTCGACCTCGACGGCGAAGGCGGCGAAGGACCCGCCACCGTCCTCTGCGCCGACCGCGACGAGGAGTTCGGCGGCGCCCTGTGGAAGGTCGGCCTCCGCTGGTTCGCCCCCCTCGACGACGGACTGATCGCCGTCGTCCACGGCCGGGGCACCACCGGACTCGGCATCCTCGATCCCGCCACCGGCGAACTCGCCGAAACCCCCGGACCCTGGACCGAATGGGCCCCCGACCTGGTCGCCTGGGGCGAACGGGTCACCGGCGTCGCCGCCGGACCCGGCCGCGGCTACGAGATCGTCGAACTCGACACCCGTACCGGCCACACCCGGGTCGTCGGCGCCGCCCACCACGACCCGGTCGACCCCGCGTACTACCCCGTCCCCGAACCCCGGACCTTCACCGGCCCCGACGGGCGCGAGATCCACGCCGTCGTCCACCCGCCCCGCAACCCCGGCCACCGCGCCCCCGACGACGAACGCCCGCCCTACGTCGTACGGGCCCACGGCGGACCCACCGGCCGCTACCCCGTCGCCCTCGACCTCGAAGTCGCCTACCTCACCTCCCGCGGCATCGGCGTCGCCGAGGTCAACTACGGCGGCTCCACCGGCTACGGACGCGCCTACCGCGAACGGCTCCGCTCCTCCTGGGGCCTGGTCGACGTCGCCGACTGCGCCGCCGTCGCCCACGCCCTCGCCGACGATGGAACCGCCGACGGCGACCGGATCGCCATCAGCGGCGGCAGCGCCGGGGGCTGGACCGCGACCGCCTCCCTCGGCAGGCCCGACGCCTTCCCCTACGCCTGCGCCACCATCTCCTACCCCGTACTCGACCCCGTCGTCTGGCGCACCGGCGGCACCCACGACTTCGAATCCCAGTACCTCGAATCCCTGATCGGACCGTACGACTCCGAACCCGACCGCTACCGCGAACAGTCGCCCCTGCACCGGGCCGACCGGATCACCGCGCCCTTCCTGCTGCTCCAGGGACTGGACGACGCCATCTGCCCCCCGGAACAGTCCGAACGGCTGCTGGCCGCGGTCGCCGGACGCGGCGTCCCCCACGCGTACCTCACCTTCCCCGGCGAGAGCCACGGCTTCCGGCGCGCCGAGACCATGATCCGCGCACTGGAGGCCGAGCTGTCGCTGTACGCCCGGACCTTCGGCTTCGAACGGCCCGACGTCCCACCGCTGGAGCTGACCCCATGACCGGGCTGAACCCCCACGCCCACCCCGCCGCCGGGCCCGACCTGCGCCCCCTCGCCCGAGCCCGGCGGCTGCGGCCCGGCGACCGCGTCGCCATCGTCGCCCCCAGCGGGCCCGTCCCCGACGACGTACTCGACGAGGGCCTCGGCGTACTGCGCGGCTGGGACCTGCTGCCCGTCGTGATGCCGCACGTCCGCGGTAGCCACCGCCGGTTCGGCTACCTTTCCGCCACCGACGAACAGCGCGCCGCCGACCTCACCCAGGCATGGTGCGACCCGTCGTACGCCGCCGTGTTCTGCGCCCGCGGCGGCTACGGCGCCCAGCGCATGACCGACCTCGTCGACTGGGCCGCGATCCGGGCCGCCGGGCCCAAGGTCTTCGCCGGATACAGCGACATCACCGCCCTGCACGAGGCGATCGCCGTACGCGCCGGATTCGCCACGCTCCACGGTCCGATGCCCGGCGCGATGACCTTCCTCAAGGACGAGGCCACCCGGGAATCCCTCCGCGCCACCCTCTTCGAACCCGAATCCCGGCTCACCCTCGGCCTGCCGACCGCCCGCGCGCTCGTCCCCGGCCGGGGCCGCGGCATCACCCTCGGCGGCTGCGCCAGCATCCTCGCCGCCGACCTCGGCACCCGGCACGCCCGCCCCGGCACCGGCGGCGGACTCCTCCTCCTGGAGGACGTCGGCGAGGACGACTACCGGATCGACCGCATCCTCACCCAACTCCTGCGCGCCGGATGGCTCGACGGGGCGACGGGCATCGCCCTCGGCTCCTGGGCGGAATGCGGCCCCTACGACCACCTCCGCGAGATCCTCCGCGACCGGCTGGGCGGTCTCGGTATCCCCGTGGTCGAGGAACTCGGCTTCGGCCACGGCCCGACGAACCTGACGATCCCCCTGGGCGTCCCCGCCACACTCTCGGCGGACCCGGAGGCATCCACCCTGACCCTGGACACCCCGGCGCTCCTGTAGCCCGAAGTGCCCGCCGCCGCCCGGCCCGCGACCTGCCGTTGTTCGCGGACCGCGGGTCGCTTGTCTCGGAGTTCCACCCCCTATGCCTTCGGCAATGGGGGGACCCCCAGCGCCACCTGGGGTGCTCTCCTGTTCGCCCTCGCGGAGAGGCGGGCCTCTTTTCAGGGGCGGTGCCGGGGAGAGGCAATTAGGGGCTCGGGGAACTGCGAGACAAGCCGACCACCGGGGCGCGGGTGGCGATGGCGGGTGGGAACCACTCACGGCCCCAGGGACAAGGCGACCCTCAGCGGGAGGCGAGAGCCGCGTAGCCCGGCCGGATCACGTCGTCGATCAGGCGGCGACGCTCCGGGAGCGGAAGGAACGCGGACTCCGCCGCCGCGACCGTGAACTCCTCGAAGACCTCGGGGCCGTAGCCGAACGCCGTCACCATGTGGGCGAACTCGTCGCTCATGGTGGTCCCGGAGACCAGCCGGTTGTCCGTGTTCAGGGTGACCCGGAAGCCCGCCCGCCGCAGCAGGTCGATCGGATGGGTCGCGTAGTCCTTGGCCGCGCCGGTCTGAAGGTTGGACGTGGGGCAGATCTCCAGGGCGATGCGGTTGTCGCGGACGTATGCCGCGAGCGCGCCGAGGGTCGCCGTACCGTCGTCGTGGACGGTGATGTCGTCGGTGATCCTGACCCCGTGTCCGATCCGTTCCGCGCCGCAGATCTGCACCGCCTCGTGGATGGATTCCGCGCCCACGGCCTCACCGGCGTGGATGGTGTAGTGGCAGTTGTGCCGCCGCAGGTGCTGGAACGCGGGGAGGTGCCGCGCGGGCGGGTTGCCGATCTCGCCGCCCGCGATGTCGAAGCCCGCGACGCCCCGGTCGCGGTGGGCGACGGTGAGTTCGGCGATCTCCAGCGACCGGTCGGTGTGGCGCATTCCGGTGAGCAGCGCCCGTACGGTGATCCGGCCGCCAGTGCGGCGCTCGCCCTCGCGGAAGCCCGCGTTCACCGCGTCGACGACCTCGTCGAGGGTGAGTCCGGCTTCCTGGTGCTGTTCGGGGGCGTAGCGGATCTCCGCGTAGACGACGCCGTCGGCGGCCAGGTCCTCGGCGCACTCGGTCGCGACCCGCTCCAGTGCGGCCCGGGTCTGCATCACCGCGCAGGTGTGGGCGAAGGTCTCCAGATAGCGCTCCAGGGAGCCGGAGTCCGCGGCGTCGCGGAACCAGACCGCCAGCTCGGCGGGGTCCTCGGTGGGCAGCTCGCGGTAGCCGCACTCCCGGGCCAGCTCGATGATCGTGGCGGGGCGCAGGCCGCCGTCGAGGTGGTCGTGGAGTACCACCTTGGGTGCGCGGAGGATGTCAGACAAGTGCATGCGGTGGGAGTGTACGCGACACGGACCCCGGGCGCCCCGGCGTACGTCACACCGGCCGGAGCGCCCTACCGCCGTGCCGCGCCCCGGCTCAGCCGGACTGGAGTACGGGCAGTGCCGGGGACCCGGTCGGCAGCATGTGTTTGGCCGCGAGTACGGGGACGTCACCGGCCCGGACGACCTGGGTCACCAGGACCGCCGGGGTCTGCGCCGGGCGGTCGAGCTGTTCGCCCCTGCGTTCGCCGAGAAGCGTCGCCGTCACCCCGCTGTGGCCGGTCAGCGGGGTCTCGCGGGAGGCCGCCAGCAGGGTCGCGAGCATCGACCCCTCGGGGGCCGACGGTTCGCGCAGCGCGCGGGCGAAGGTGGGGTGCGCCGACTCCAGAACGCTGTCGGGGGCCGCCCACTCCTGGCTGAGCGCCGCCGAGACCCCATCCGTGACCAGCACAGATTCCCAGAATCGCAGTTCCGTTCCGGCCGGGGCGTGCAGATGCTGGGTGGAGAAGTCGGTGGGTTCCTCCTCTGTCCTGGCGACCGGGCGAACCCGGAGTGCCGTGCCGGGGGTGAGCAGTTCCTCCAGCGGCTGGAGGTGTTCGTAGCCGCGCCGGGGCGGCGCGTCGTTCACCGTACGGCCCACTCCGCGCCGGACCGACAGCAGTCCGTCCTCCTGGAGCAGCAGCAGCGCCTCCCGCAGGGCGGGGCGGCTGACGCCCAGCTCGGCGGCGAGCCGGGGTTCGGAGGGGAGGGTGGAGCCGGGCGGCCAGACGCCCTGGTTGATCGCCTCCGCGATCCGCTCGTACAGGACGACGACGGGGCGGCGCTGCCGTCGGCTGCTCGTCACGCTGCTCCTCCTCGATCGGGAATGATGACAGCCGCCAGCTTGTCAGACAGCGGCCGGGCGGAGGGGGAGGTGCCGCCTTCGGCGTGTCACCCGTTCGGACTCCGCCGACGCGTCCCCGGGGCGGCTCGCGGCCATTCTGGTGCCATGAATCCCAAGGACGCGCCCCGTACCAGGGGCAGGGGCAGGGGCAGGAGCGGCGGCAGGAGCGGCCGGGTCGGCGACTGGTTCACCCCCGCGCGGACCGCCGTCGTCGTCCTTCTGGTCCTCGCGATCGTCTTCATGGCCGAGAACACCGAGCAGGTCCGGATCCGGCTGATCATCCCGCTGGTGACCATGCCGCTGTATCTGGCGCTGCTGCTGATGTTTGTGATCGGGGCGCTCTGCGGGGCGCTCTTCTTCCGCCGCCGCTCACCCCGGTGACCCCCGGCCGCGTACCGCCGCCCGGCGCCACCGCTGATTCCGGTTGACCGGCACCGGGCGCGGGCCGCAGGGTGGCCCGATGCCCTCTCTCGCCACCGGCCCCCGGGTCTCGCTCCGCCCGTTCACCGCCTCGGACGCCGACGAGTTCACCGCGGCCGCCCGTGCCTCCACTGCCCTGCACCACCCCTGGCTCTTCCCGCCGCGCACCCCGGAGGAGTACGCGCGGTACGCGGCCCGGTTCACCGAGGAGCCCGGCCGGGCGGGCTTCCTCGTCCGGGAGACCACCGGGAGCGGCACGGACACGGCGGCCGGCCGCACGGACGACGGCGGGCGGATCACCGGTTTCATCACCGTCAACAACATCGTCGGCGGCGCGTTCCGCAGCGGAGCGCTGGGGTACGGCGCCTTCGCGCACGCCGCCGGGCGCGGCCTGATGCGGGAGGCCCTCGGCCTCGTCCTCGCGTACGCCTTCGGCCCGGCGCTGGACCTCCACCGTCTGGAGGCCAACGTCCAGCCCGGCAACACCGCGTCCATCGCCCTGGTACGCGGCGCCGGTTTCCGGCTGGAGGGCTATTCGCCCGACTTCCTCTTCATCGACGGCGCGTGGCGCGACCACGAGCGCTGGGCGATCACCTCGGACATGCTCCCGGCCCGCTGACGACCTCGCGGCGGCCGATCGGGCGGACGAGGCGGATTGAGTACGCGCACTCAGGCGCGGCGCCCGTCGGCCGCCCCAGGATGAGGGACGTCACCGCAGGCCGTTTCCGGCCGGATCCCGGAAGGACCCCTCATGCTCAGTCGGTTCGCGGGCGCCCTGATACCCGCCGTCGGACGGCTGTCCGTGACGACGGACCCGGGTGCCGTCGTCGCCCCCGGGAGCCTCGTCGTCGCCAACCACACGTCACTCGCCGACCCAGCCGTGGTCCTCGCCGCCCTGCGGGGCCGGGGTGTCGAACCCGTCGTGATGGCCGCCGCCGGGCTGTGGCGGATTCCCCTCCTCGGTGCCGTGCTCACCCGTGGCGGCCATATCCGCGTCTACCGGCACGACCGGCGTGCCGCCCGGGCCGTGGAGGACGCGGCGGCGGTCCTGGCGAGCGGCCGGGTGGTGCTGGTCTACGCGGAGGGCGGCATCGCGGACCGGCCCGATTCGGGGGAGCTGCCACCGGGCCCGTTCCGCTCGGGCCCCGCCCGGCTGGCGGCCCTCACCGGGGCGCCGGTCGTCCCCGTCGGCCAGGCGGGCGCCCGCCGGGTAACGTCCGGTACGGTCCCCAAGCAGGTCGCGGGCCTGCTCACGGCGCCGGTACGCCGCCCCCGGCTGCATGTCCACATCGGTACGCCGCTACGGCTCCCGGCCGATACGAAGGCGGCCACGGCGGAAGCCCACGCGGCCGTCACCCGGGCCTGGCGCACGGCGGCCGATCACGCGGGCCGGTCTTCGCGACCGGCTTGAGCCGGGCGCCCGCGCGGACGAGGATGGCCCGATGGACGACATCGTGGTCATCGACGCCCCCTCCAACCTCGGTCTCCGGCCGCCCGCGCCGGGAGTCGTCCCCGGCTGCTACAAGCTCGCCGGGGCGCTCCGCGACCGGGGCATCGTCCGGCGGATCGGCGCCACCGACGGCGGGGTCGTCGTGCCGCCCCGCTACGACCTGGGCGACTGGCGGCCCGGCGACGGGGTGTTCAACGCCGCGGCCGTCGCCGAGTACACCCCCCGCCTCGCCGACCGGATCGAACAGCACATCCGGGCCGGACGGTTCCCCCTCGTCCTCGGCGGCGACTGCTCGATCCAGCTCGGCGCGTCCCTCGCGCTGCGCCGGGTCGGCCACTACGGACTCGTCGCCGTCGACGCCTCCGCGGACTTCCGGCACCTCGGCAACTCGCCCGCCGACAGCATCGGCGCGTCCGGCGGCGAGGAGGTCGCCATCGCCACCGGACGCGGCCAGGACGACCTCGCCGACCTGGAGGGCCGAAAGCCCTATCTGCGCGACGAGGACATCCGGTTCATCGGCATCAGGGACGGCGACGAGGACCTGGCGGAGTTCGCGGAGCTGAGGATCCCGGCCCTGACCGTCGGCGAACTGCGCCGACTGGGCCCGGCCGACGCGGCGAAGGCCGTGGCGACGAGCCTGGGGACGGAGGTCGTCGACGGCTTCTGGCTCCACCTCGACGCCGACGTCCTCGACCCGGCGGTGATGCCCGCGGTGGACAGCGCCGACCCGGACGGGCTGCGGCCCGACGAACTCGCCCCGGTACTGACGGCGCTGCTGGCGTCGCCGCACTGTGTCGGCATGAACGTGACGATCTACGACCCGGACCGCGACCCGGACGGCGCGGCGGGAGACGTCCTGACGGACACAGTGGTCCACGCGTTCGGTACGTCGGGCCGCTTCGGGGCCGCCGCGACCGGCTGACGGCTTCCCGTGGGGTTGCTCGGCCCCGGAACGCTCGGCGGCTGAAGTTCGTCCGCGGTCCGCAGGCGGTCGTGGGTTGCTCGGATCCCAGCGCCCCGGCCCTCCCGACCACCGCTCCCGAGGAGGGCCTTGGCCTCGGAGCCGGGCTTACTCCACAAGGCAGGGGCAGGTGGAGGTGCTCAGGGGCGCTGGGGGTCCCCCCATTGCCGAAGGCATAGGGGGCGGAACTGCGCGACCAGCCACATCCGGTCCGCAGGCCGCGTGCGACAGCAGGTCGCCGGGCGCGGCCCGGATCGTGGACGGCGCTTCGGGGGAGCGCGGCTCGGGCGGCCGGAAAGCGCGCGGTTTGACGAAGATCTGGGGCGCAAGGGATCTGGCCCGCTCGCGCCCGAGGCTGTTCGATGGTCGCCAACAGCGGCAGCGCTTCGCCCCGTCGGCGCCGCGGTGCCGCGTAAGACTGCGAACGACCACGTACGACCGCGAACGAAACGAGGTTGCCTTGGCCACGACCGTGCGGCGCACCGTACTGACCCTGCCCGCGGCCCCCGTGGGTCCCGCCAATCCGCTGCCGGCGCTCCGGCCGCTGGACGAGACCCATACGGTCGACGAACGCACCCGGCGGGAGCTGCCGCGCGAGATGGCCCGGCAGATCGGGTACGAGCCGCTGCGTACCCTGCTGCCGGTCCGGATCATGGACGGCTACGGACGGGACCGTTCCCCCGCCGACCTCGACGCGATCGTGATCGAGAACGACCGGCTGCGGGCAACGGTCCTGCCCGGGTTCGGCGGCCGGGTGCACTCCCTGCGCCACAAGCCGACGGGCCGTGAGCTGGTGTACCGCAATCCCGTCTTCCAGCCTGCGGACTTCGCCCTCAACGGCGCCTGGTTCTCCGGCGGCATCGAGTGGAACATCGGCGCCACCGGCCATTCGGCGCTCTCCTGCGCGCCGGTGCACGCCGCGGTCGTCCCGGCGCCCGACGGCGGGGAGATGCTGCGGCTGTGGGAGTGGGAGCGGCTGCGCGATCTGCCGTTCCAGGTCGATCTGTGGCTGCCCGCCGACTCCGACTTCCTGCGGGTGGGGGTCCGGATCCGCAATCCGCACGAGCGCGCGGTCCCGGTCTACTGGTGGTCCAACATCGCCGTCGAGGAGCATCCCAGGACCCGGGTGCTCGCCCCCGCCGACGAGTCCTGGTACTACGGCTACGAGCGTGCCCTGCGCCGGATCCCCGTTCCCGAGTACCGGGACGAGGACCGTACGTATCCGCTGCGCGGGGAGCATCCCGCCGACTACTTCTACGAGGTGCCGACGGCGGCCCGGAAGTGGATCACTGCCCTGGACGAGGACGGGCACGGCCTGGTCCAGACGTCCACGGACACCCTGCGGGGGCGCAAGCTCTTCGTCTGGGGCGCGGGCCGGGCGGGGCGGCGCTGGCAGAGCTGGCTGACGGAGCCGGAGACCGCGGGCTACGCGGAGATCCAGGCGGGGCTGGCCCGTACCCAGCTCGAACACGTCCGCCTGGAGGCGGGCGCCGAGTTCAGCTGGCTGGAGGCGTACGGGCCGCTGGCCGCCGACGCCGGGACCGTACACGGCGACAACTGGGCCGCCGCCGTCGCGGAGGTCGAGCGGCGGCTGGAGGGGGCGCTGCCGAGGGCGGACGTCGACACGGCGTACGAGGAGTGGCTGACGGCCGCCGACACGGAACCCGTACGCGTTCTGGCCACCGGTTCCGGCTGGGGCGCGCTGGAGACCCTGCGGACGGGGACGAAGCTGCCCGGGACGCCCTTCGACGAGTCGGCCATCGGTGAGGAGGAGGCGCCCTGGCGCGAGCTGCTCACCACCGGCGCCCTGCCGCAGCCGCGCCGGGTCGCCCCGCCCGGTCCCTCACTCACCGCCCCGGCCTGGCGGGACATGCTGGAGACCGCGCCCGCCGACCCGCTGACGGAGTATCACCTCGGGGTGGCGCAGTGGCAGGCCGACGACCGGGCGCAGGCGGTACGGAGCTGGGAGCGCGGCCTCGAACTCGCCCCGTCGCGCTGGCCGCTGCTGCGCTGTCTCGCCGTCGCCGACCAGGAGGGCGGCCATCCCCTGCGGGCCGCCGACCGCTGGCTGGAGGCGTTCGACGACCTCTGCCAGGAGCGCCGGGACAGCGGCGAGAGCTGGACGGCGGCCACCGCCGCGCTCGGCCGGGAGGCGATCCGGGCGCTGCTCGCGCTGGACCGGGTCGCGGACGCCAGGTCGGTCTGGGCCCGGCTGACGCCGACGGTCCGGGGGCGCGGCCGGTTCCGGCTGATCCACGCCCGGCTGCTGGTCGCCGAGGGGCTGCTGGAGGAGGCGCGGGCCATCTTCGACGAGGGGTTCGAGGTGGCGGATCTGCGGGAGGGCTCGGAGGAGCTGAACGAGGTGTGGGCCCGGCTGAGCGACGAGCCGCTGCCGGACGCGTACGAGTACCGGATGCGGCCGGGCGACTGACGCCCGGGGCGGCCGGTGCCGTACCGCCCGGCACCGGCCTGTCGCCGTCTCCGTCCGCCCGTCAGCCGGGCTTGCGGTCCGCGTACTCGAAGATCGAGCCGTCCGGGTGGACGGCGAGCAGATTACGGCCCACGGGTGTCGCCACCGGCCCCGCCAGGACCTGGGCGCCGACTTCGGAGAGGGTGGCGTACGTCTGGTCCACGTCGTCCACCGCGATCGTGGCCGTCACCTTCCGCAACACCTCCAGCTCCCGCTCCGGCCCGCTCATCAGCAGAAAGCAGCCCACGGCCGCCGCCGACACCCCGCCCCGGTCGAAGCGCTGCGGGGTGGCGCCCGTCAGCCGGGCGTAGAAGGTGGTCGCGGTGTCGAGGTCGTCGACGCAGATACGGAGGGTCGTTCCCAGAATTTCCATACGGGGGAGGGTAGTTCGCGGCCGGGCGCGGCGGGAACGGCACACCCCCGTGGCCCGCGCGCGGCCTTCGCCGTGGTCGCCGCCGCCCCGGGCGGGGCGGCGGCGGGGTCACACCCGGCAGAGCAGCTCGCCGTGGAGGACGGAGAACCAGGCGTCGTCCGCCACGCCCCAGGCGCGCCAGCCGTCCGCGACGGCGGCCAGCCCCTCCGGGGTCGTATGGCCGCCGTCGACCGCGATCCGCGCGTACTCGGAGTCGGTCGTACGATCCGCCCACAGCCCGCTCCACCAGGCACGGTCGTCCGGCTCGGCGAAACACCAGACGCCCGCGGACGGCCGGATGTCGGTGAAACCGGCCTCCCGGGCCCAGGAGAGCAGTCTGCGGCCGGCGTCGGGCTCGCCGCCGTTCGCGCGGGCCACTCGCCGGTAGAGCGTCTGCCAGTCGTCGAGCGCCGGGATCTCGGGGAACCAGGTGAAGGCGGCGTAGTCGCTGTCGCGGACGGCCACCAGACCGCCGGGGCGGCAGACCCGGCGCATCTCGCGCAGGGCGCCCACCGGATCGCCCAGATGCTGGAGCACCTGATGGGCGTGGACCACGTCGAAGGAACCGTCGGGATAGTCGAGCGCGTTGACGTCGGCGACGGCGAAGTCCGTGTTCTCCAGCCCGCGTCCGGCGGCGTACTCCCGGGCCCGGTCCACGATCCCGGGCGCCAGATCGACACCGGTGACCCGGCCGTCGGGGACCAGCTCGGCCAGGTCGGCGGTGATGGTGCCGGGGCCGCAGCCGATGTCGAGGACCCGCGCGTCGGGTGTCAGCTCGGCGATGAGGTAGGCGGCGGAGTTGGCGGCCGTGCGCCAGGAGTGCGAGCGCAGTACGGACTCGTGATGGCCATGGGTGTAGACGGCGGTTTCCCGCATACGGACCTCCGGGGCTGGAGCCTTCGATGCTCCAACCCTAGGGCGCGCGTATCGTATTGCGGGATACCCGTCTTGCTATATGGACTTGTTCGGTATCGGGCCGCGGCGGTCCGATTCGGCCGCCGGGGCTGATCAGGTCAGCGTGCCGGGCCGGTAGACCGTGAGGACCTGCGGCACCTTGTCGATCAGCAACTCCTCCGGGGCCTCGGTGACCTCACCGTCGTACGCCAGCGGGGTCCCCGGCGCGAGACCCGCGATCCGGACCCGGCGGCGCTGCTGCGCGGCGTGGACCGGGGACCGGCTCAGCGGGCCCGCGAGCGCGGCGGCGATCAGCCGCAGCCCCGGATGGGCGCCGCCGTGCACGATCCGGACATCGAGCAGACCGTCCGCCAGGTTCTGCCGGTTGCCGGGCGCGGGCCCCGAACGCTGATAGATGCCGTTGCCCGCGAAGAGCAGCCACAGCGGACGGCGGCGGCCCGCCACCTCTGCCTCCAGCGGACGGCCGTGCCGCAGTACCTTCGCCGCGGCAAGTACTTGCGCCGTCCAGCCGCCGACCCGTGGCGACCAGCGCTCCCGGAACGTCACCAGCTCCGGATAGACCCCCAGACTGAAGGTGTTCAGAAAGTACCCCCACGGCGCCCGGACGCCCTCCGGGGTGACCGGACCGGGGGTGAACCGGCCCAGATCCACCTTGACCGCGTCCCCGGCCGCCAGCGCCCGGCACGTGTCGTCGACGGACTCGATACCGAGGTCCAGGGCGAAATGGTTGAGCGTGCCGCCGGGGAACACGGCCAGCGGCAGACTGTGCGCCACCGCGACCGTCGCGGCGGCGTTGATCGTGCCGTCGCCGCCGTAGACCCCGAGCACCCGGGCCCGGCCCGCCGCCTTCTCCAACTCCCGGACCACATCGCCCGGCTCGCACTCCACCACCTCGGCCCGCGGCAGCGCCGCGCCCACCAGACCCACCAGGGCCGACGAGCCCGAACGCCGGTTCGCGACCACCACCAGACCGTCGCCGTCCGGCAGAACGGGCGGCCGGACGGGCCGGGCCACCGGCGGAACGAGCTGCGACCGGGCCGGAACGATTCCCCGGACCGCGAGCGCCGCACCGACCCCGAGCGCCGCGCCCGCCACCACATCACCCGGGTAGTGGACACCCGTATAGATCCTGGAGAAGGCCACCGAGAACGCGACCGGAGCGACGACCGCGCCCCAGCCCTTCGACTCCATCGCCACCCCCGTCGCGAAAGCGGCGGCCGACGCGGAGTGCCCCGACGGGAACGACGAGGTGATCGGCTGCCTGCGCAACCTGCGGACCTGGGGCACCGCATCCAGGACCGGCCGGGTCCGGCGGACGCTCCGCTTGCCCACGGTATTGATCAGCGCGGAGGCCACGGCGAGCGACGCCACACCCCGGGCGGCGGCCCGGCGGGCCCGCGGGTCCCGGCCCGCGAGCGCGATGCCCGCGGCCGTCGCGAACCACAGCACACCGTGGTCGGCGGCCCGGCTGAGCCTCGGCAACACGGGCTCGGCGGCGGGCCAGGCCCGGTCCGCGACGGCATGAAACACCCGCCGGTCCAGTCGGCCTGCCCAGGATCTCCGCGTTTCGTCACTCATTCCACGCGGTTACCCCGGGCGCCTCCCTTTCACGCGTGGTCGCCTCCCGCTGTGGGGCCCGCCACCTTTGCAGCCCCTCGCCGAGGGGGCTCCCGGGTGCGCAGCAGGAGCAGCGGCCTGATGTTTGTCGGGCGACTGCGGCCCGTCCGTGGCTTGTCGCGCAGTTCCCCGCGCCCCTGGGTTGCCCTCCTGACCGCCCTCAGTAAGTGGCAGGCCCTTGATTGGTGGGGCGGTGCCTTTTCAGGGGCGGCGCTGGGGAGAGCATTTAGGGGCGCGGGGAACTGCGCGACCAGCCACAGGCGGTCCGCAGACCGCCGACAACATCAGGTCGCCGGGCGCGGCCCGGGTTGTGGGCCTCACCCGGAGGGCCAAGGCGCTGGGGGTCCCCCCATCGCCGAAGGCATAGGGGGAGGAACTGTGCGAACAGCCACAGGCGGGTCGCAGACCGCGAAACGACATCAGGGCGCCGGGCGCGGCCCGGACAGGCGAGGCGACCCGGGCGCACGGGTGGCGGGAGTGTGGGGTTCGTACAAGGGTGGGGAATCCCAGGGCGAGGAGGATCCCGTGACGGACCGCGCAGCTCCGGACGGCCCGGGGACCGTGCGGCACAGCCCGCACGCGCCCGACGCCGCTCTCCCCGTGCTGCCCGAACTCCGCGCCGCCGCCGTCGCGGCCTCGGAGCGGCCGTCCGTCGGCCCGACCGGCGGTTCGGCGGTGCTGCGGGAGGCCGCCGCCGGGTACTGGACCCGCCGGGGGCTCCGTACCGGCGCCGCCGACGTCGTGGCCGCGCCCGGCGCTCCCGCCCTGCTGTGCGCCCTGATCGCCGCGCACGACGGCGATGTGCTGATGCCCCGGCCGAGCCCCGCCTGGTGGACCCCGCAGGCGCGGATGCTGCGCCGGGGCGCGTATCACGTACCGACTCCGGCGGAGAGCGGCGGCGTACCGGATCCGTACGCCCTGCTGGAGACGGTGCGCCGGGTCCGGGCGGAGGGCGGCGTGCCCCGGCTCCTGCTGCTGTCGGTCGCCGACGATCCGACCGCGACCGTCGCGCCGCCCGAACTGGTCCTGGAGGCGTGCGAGGCGGCCGTGGCGGAGGGGCTGCACATCGTCAGCGACGAGACCTGGCGCGACACCGTGCACAGACCGCGGGAGACCGTACTGGTCAGCCCGGCGGAGATGTACCCGGACGCGGTGACGGTGGTGCAGGATCTCGCGGGTGCCCTGCTGCCGTCGGCCTGGCCCGCCGCGGTCGCCAGATTCCCGGCGGCGGAGGGCCCCCACCGGGCCAGGGCGCTCGATGTGCTGACGGCGCTCGGCGCGGCCGTCGCCGAGCCGGTCGCGGCGGCCGCCGCCGTCGCGCTGGACGAGCCCGCACCCGTCACGGCCCGCTCGGAGACCGCCGCCACGATGTACGGCCGGCTCGCCGAGGCCGCCCATCTCGCGGTGCTCGCGGCGGGCGCGCTGGCCCGGCCGCCCCGGGCGGGACGCCATGTGTACGCGGATCTGGGCCCGCTGCGCGCCGGGCTCGCGGCCCGGGGCGTCAACGACTCGATGGAGCTGGAGGAGTATCTGACAGGCCGCCTGGGGGTCTCCGTACCCGGAGGTCATCGGTTCGGCGACGAACTCGGCGCGCTCCGGGCCCGGCTGCCGGTCGCGCCGCTCGCCGGGCCCGACCCGGAGGCCCGGCTGGAGACGCTGACCTCGCCCGCGCCGCTGGAACTTCCGCAGGTCGCGACGGCTCTGGCGGCCCTGGCGACGGTCTTCGACGAGCTGCGGTGAGCACGGGCCCCGGCCCGGCCGTTCGGCCCCGGCCTCCGACGGGCCGTGGACCCGCCCCGTACACCGTGCCCGGCCCCGGGCGGACCGTAGGATCCGCCGCGTACCCGGCGTCAGGCCCGGCCGCCCGCCGAGTCCGGGCGGCCGTGCCGCAGCCGCCGCCAGAGCGCCGGTGCCACGCTGATCACCACCGTCAGCGCCACGGCCAGCGCCACGCCCTGCCACGCCTCGTCGAAGAGGGAGCCGCCGAGGACGCCGATCAGCTGGTACGTGGCCGCCCACGCCAGGCACGCCGGTACGTCGCCCCGGACGAAGGACCGCATCGGCATCCTGGCCAGCAGACAGGCCAGCATCACCGGGATCCGCCCGGCGGGGACCAGCCGGGACAGGACGAGGACCGTGACGCCGTGCTCCGCCAGTTTCTCCTGGGCCTGGGCGATGCGCTCCGGGGCGGCCCGGGACTTGAGTTCGGCCAGCCAGCGGGAGCCGTTGCGGGACCGTACGCCCCGCTGCCCCAGCCAGTAGAGGGTGATGTCGCCGAGGAACGCGGCGAGCGACGCCACCACGAAGACGTGCAGGAGGGCCAGTGGCGCGGTCTGGTGGAGCGCGACGACGGCCGCCGAGCTGACGAGGGCGCCGGTCGGGATCACCGGGACCAGCGCGCCCAGGGTCACCAGCAGGAAGAGGGACGGATAGCCGACGGCCTGCTGGGTGGATTCGGCCGGCAGCCGGGCCATCGTCTCGGTGACGGGCCCGAGGAGGTCCGGGAAGCGGATGGTCACCGGCCGGCCTCCGGGGCACCGGGTCTGAGGTGTTCCCCGTGGCCGAGGCGGTGTACGGCGACTCCGGGCGCCAGCCGGGCCGAGTGCCGGACGAACTCGTCGCCGGGGGAGTGGAACTCGTGCGGCCGGATGTGGTCGAGGCCGATCGGCCAGTACGTGCCGTAGTGCACGGGGACGGCGAAACGGGGCCGGAGCGCGGCCAGCGCCTGCGCCGCCCGGCCCGCGTCGAGATGGCCGTGGCCCAGGAACGGGCCCCAGCCGCCGACCGGCAACAGGGCCACGTCGACCGGGCCGACCTCGTCGGCCATGCTCTCGAAGAGCCCCGTATCGCCCGCGAAATAGGTCTTGGCCTCGCCTTCGACCACATAGCCGAGTGCGGGGGAGCGATGCGGGCCGACGGGCAGTCTGCGGCCGTCGTGGAGGGCGGGCACGGCCCGCACCGTCAACGCGCCGACGGTCGTCTCGTCACCGGGCGCGACCTCGGTGATCCGCAGCCCGAGCCGGGCCAGCGCCGGAACCGCGCGGGTCGCGCCGCGCGGGACCACCAACGCGGTGCCCGGGGCCAGCCGGGCCAGGGACGGCAGATGGAGATGGTCGGAGTGCAGATGCGAGACGAGGACGGCGTCGGCGACGGCCGCCTCGGGCGGTGGTATCGCACCGCGCCTGCGGCGGAGATGGGCGAGGCGCCGGACGAAGAGGGGGTCGGTGAGGACCCGCGTACCGGAGTCCTCGACGGTACAGGTGGCATGCCCCCACCAGGTGACCTCCACCATCACACGCCCCCTCCCCGACGCCTGCCGGATGTCGCCGCCGTTCCTCACCGTCCTGCGCTTTTTGTCCGTCGGACGCTGCTGGTCGGTGCGAGGCTCCCGGCCGCCCGCGCCCGTGCCGCCGCGCACGGACTTGCACGCGCCCCACATTACTGCGATCACCTCGGGGGCTCGCCCGCGTCCGGTCGGCCCCGCGCGGGCGGGGGTCGCTCCCGGCGGACCGAGGCGGCGGTACGGATCCGGGCGCGGGGGGAGGGAAGACGGCCGTCGCGTGACGGTCCGGGGCCCACCGCCCGGGGCGCGGTGCTGGTATCGCTGGCGGTGTCGGCGGCGTGGGACGCGCGCCGCCGACCTGTGGTGACGGGGAGTTGTCCACAGGCGGACGGGGGCGGGGCCGGGTCTGTGCGAGTCTGGAGGCCCGGCGCGGGGCCGGGGCCGTGGTCGGAGGGCCGCGGAGCCGTCCGCGCGCCCGGCGTACGGACAGCACGGCACGAGTACGGGGTGAACAGGGCGTGACCGAAGGCCGATGGCACAGGGCGGGTGGCGCCCTGCTGAGGGTGATCGTGGTGTGGGGGGTGTCCACCCTCACCATGCTGGCGCTGGCCGGTGCCCTGCCCGATTTCCGGCTCCAGGCCCCCGACGGCGACAGCCTCACCCGGACGGCCCTCACCGCCGTCTGGGGAGCGGGCGCCTTCGGTCTGCTGTCGGCCCTGGTGTGGCCGCTGCTGGTACGGGCCCTGCTGCTCGTCCCGGCGCTCGTCCTCGGCCTGCTGGTGTTCTTCCTCAACGGCTCGCTGCTGCTGGTGGCGCTGTGGCTGATCCCCGACGGCCGGGGCGACGTGGGTCCGGAGACCGCGGTCGTGGTGGCCGCGGTGATGTCCGCCGTGGCGTCCGCGACCTCCACCGCGCTCGCCGTCCGCGACGACAACGCCTACCGGCGGCGGCTGTCCCGGCTGGCGACCCGCCGCAGACGCCGCGGCGGCGAGGTGTGCGACGACTGCCACGGCATGGTCTTCCTCCAACTGGACGGCGTCGGCCACGAGGTCCTGCTGCGGGCGGCCAAGGACGGGCTGATGCCGACCGTCGCGGAGTGGCTGGACGACGGCCACCGGCTCACCCCCTGGCGCACCGACTGGTCCAGCCAGACCGGCGCGAGCCAGCTGGGCATCCTGCACGGCACCACCTTCGACGTGCCCGCATTCCGGTGGTACGAGAAGGACACCGGCCGGCTGATGGTCAGCAACCGGCCCGGGAGCGCCGTCGAACTGCAGCGCCGGGCGGTCGAGCGGACCGGGGACGCCGGGCTGCTCGCCGGCGACGGCGCCAGCCGGGGCAATCTGTTCAGCGGCGGCGCCGATCAGGTGGCCCTGGTGCTCTCCGTCGCCGCCCGGCGGGGCCGGGCCAACCGCTCCCGCGCGGGGTACTTCGCCTATTTCTCCGACCCGGCGAACGCGGTACGCACCGCGGGTTCGTTCTTCGCCGAGGTCGGCCGGGAGATCGGGCAGTCCACCCGGGCCCGGCTGCGGGGCGACCGGCCCCGAGTGAAGCGGGGCGGGCTCTATCCGCTGATCCGCGCCTTCGCGACGGTGGTGGAGCGGGACGTTGTGGTCGCCGCGGTGATCGGCGACATGTTCGCGGGCCGGACCGCGGTCTACGCCGACCTGGTCGCCTACGACGAGGTGGCGCACCACTCGGGGCCGCACAGCCGGGACGCGGCCCGGGTGCTGGAGCGGCTGGACCGGTCCCTGGCCCTGATCGCCAAGGTCGCCGAGCACGCGCCCCGCCCGTACCACATCACGCTCCTCTCGGATCACGGCCAGAGCCCCGGCGAGACCTTCGAGGGGGCCTACGGGCTGACGCTGCGGGACCTCGTCCGGGCCGGCTGCGGACTGCCCGTGTCGCGGCGCGCCGAGCGCTCCCGGAGCGGTGCCGAGGCCCGGGAGGCCGCCCGGGTCGCGCTCCGGGCCGCGCTGCACCGGGACCCGGTGGAAGGCGCCGACGAGCAGCGGCCCGGGCCCGGCTCGGAGCCCATGGTGCTGGCATCGGGCAATCTGGCGCTGGTCTCGTTCTGCGACAGCCCTGAGAGGCTGACCAAGGAGGAGATCGAGGCCCGTCATCCGGCGCTGCTGGGCACTCTGGCCAACCATCCCGGAATCGGCTTTCTGCTGGTGCGGAGCGAGCGGCACGGCTCGGTGGTCCTCGGACCGGCCGGGGCGGAGATCCCGGTCGCCGAGCTGACCGACGACAGCGGCCCGCTCGCCGTCTTCGGCCGGGGCGCGGCGGACGCCGTACGGCGCACGGACGGCTTTCCGCATGTCGCCGACATCATGATCAACTCGATGTTCGATCCCGAGACGGGCCGGGTGCACGCCTTCGAGGCGCAGATCGGTTCCCACGGCGGTCTCGGCGGCGAGCAGTCCCAGCCGTTCCTGCTCTCCACGGCTGAGCTGTCGCCCCCGGTGCCGGACGGCACCGAACTGGTCGGTGCCGAGCAGGTGCATGTCGTACTGCGCCGCTGGCTGGCGGAGTCCACCCAGCCGCGGATACCGGTCGGCACCTCCGACCCGGGCGAGGACCCGGTCCGGGTCCGGGACCGGGACTCGGATCCGGACCGTGAGCGGGCGTCGGGCGCGGATCAGGCGCCGGAGACCGGTCCGGGGTCGCGCTCCGGGGCGGGGCCGGTTCGGGGTCCGGCCCCGGAGCCGGGGGCACGGACGGCGCCCGGCCCGCACCCGGAGCCCGGCCGCAGCCGGACCTGAATCGGGACACGGACACAGCGACGGACCCGGCCCCGGACCCGGAGCCGTGGTCGGATCGGGACGACTCGGCGGGCGGCCCCGCGCCGGGCTCGGTGGCGGGGCGTCGCCGGAGTCCGGGGGCTGCTCTCTTCGGGCGGGCGGGGCCCGACACGGTGGGCTCGGGGCCGGGGCGGTCGCGCCGTAGGGCAGTTCCGCCCGGGCGTTCGGGTGGTGACGGTGCGTCCGGCGCGACGGGAATCGGGCTAATGCCTGTCCGCCGGATGAGGGGTTCCCGCTTCAGTGTCGGCGCGCGGGGGCCGATAGCGGGCACTGGACGCATGTTCAGGAGGTCGCGCCCCCATGAAGAATCCCCCGGTCGTGCCGCCCTGCCGCGTGGTCGGTGTCGTCGCGTGGCGCGGCGCGCTGACCGTGGTGGTCGCGCTGCTCGCGCTGCTGGGGACGTCCGTGGCGGCGGGGGCGCAGCCCGCGGAGGCCGCCGAGGCCAGGATTCCCGTCTCGGCCACCGGCGACGGCGCGGCCCCTTCGGCGCAGGCAGAGGAGGCGGTGGGGAACTCGGCACCGGGCTCCCGGGCCCGGTCCGCCCGGGGCCGCCGGGGTGGGAACTCCCGGCCCGGCGTGGTCCGGCCGAGGCCCGGCTCCCCGCAGGGCCTCGGCCCGCTGTCCGGGCCGCCCGCCGTCCGGGGTGTGGTGCTGCGCTGCTGAGGGAGCCGTACGGCCGGGCCCAGTGCTCCGGCCGTCTCAGCGGCCATCGGCCGTTCCCGCCGCCGGACGACGAGAACGGCAACCCCTCCCACCCCCGAGGTGTATCACCATGCCCATCGACCCATTCGCCGCCCTGAACGCCATGCTGCGCGCCGAGGCGGCCCGAGCCGCCGAAGCCGCCGAGGAACGGAACTCCCGTCGGCGGACCCCGGCGGCCCCCGACGCCGCCGAGCCGAAGGATTCCGAGCCCCGGACCGAGCCCGCCCCGGCACTGGCCCGGGCCAAGGACGACCGCACGGTCTGACCCGTGCGGGTCGGCCGGCCCCGGGGTCGGCCGACCCGCCGGTCACCTCCGCCGCCGAGCCGTTCCCGGGCCCCGGGTGGGACGAGACGCGCTCGACGGAGTGTTTGGTCCGGTCAGGAGGCGAACTCGGCCAGCCGCGCCGCGAGTATCTCCGTCGACTGGAAGGTCGCGCCCAGAAGTGTCGTGTGCTTCCAGTGGAGCGTGCCGTCGGGGGCGACGACGAAGACCGCGCGGCGCAGCCCGATCCCGGGCGCCGCGATGCCGTACGCCCTGGCCACCGAGCGGTCCCGGTCGGCCAGCAGCGGCATCCGCAGACCGTGCTTCCGGGCGAACGCCTCATGGCTGTCGACGCCCTGGGGGCTGATGCCCCACACCTCGGCCCCGCAGTCGGTGAAGGCTTCGAGGCCGCTGGAGTACGAGCAGAGCTGTTTGGTGCAGACGGGGGTGTCGTCGCCCGGGTAGAAGGCCAGTACCAGCGGGCGGCCCGGAGCGCCGTCCAGGGTGTAGTCCGCCCGGCGGAACTCTCCGTCGGCCAGGACCCCTCCGGGGAGCGTGAAGCCGGGGGCCGGGCGGCCGGTTTCGGGGGCGGGACTCATCGGCGGGCTCCTTCGGTACGGCGCCGGGAGGTCGGCCCGGCCCTGCGGACGACCGTACCGTGCCCCGTACCCCACCCATTGCCCGGCGGGTGTCGCACCGCTTCGTATCCCCGCCGCGCGCCGGGTACCGCACCGCCTCCTCCGGGCCGCTCCGCGCGGGCCGCTTCCCCCGTGTCCGGGCGGCGCGCCCCGCGATCGCCCGGCGCCGTCCCACCGCGCCCGGCGGGCATTACCTGTCGAGTAATCGACCAGGTGGGGGCGCCACCGGCAGTCTTCTGCCATCGGATCCCGGGCGGCGCACTCCACCCGGGGTCCGGCCCCCGACCGCAGGCCCGACGGCCGACCACCGCCTGATGGAGGCTGATTCCCATGACCGCAACCGCTCTGCTCGCCACGGTCGCCCGCACCGACGACCGGACCGAGATCCTGCGCCGGTTCCTCGCCCTCGACGCCGTCGTCACCGGGGTCAACGGACTGGTCTACGTGGCCGCGTCCGGCCCCGTGGGACGGCTGCTCGGGATCGACAGCGGGCTGCTGTTCGGACTGGGGGCCTTCCTCGTCGTCTTCGCCGTCGGCGTCGGCCTGACCGGCTCCCGGCCGGTCCCGTCCCCGGCCGCCGTGAAGGTGATCGTCGACGCCAACGCCGTATGGGCCCTGCTCAGTGTGGTCTCGGTGGTCCTCTGGTTCGACGCCACCGTCGCGGGCGCCGTGTGGATCCCGGCCCAGGCCATGACGGTCGGCGGATTCGCCGTCCTCCAGTGGTCGGCGCTGCGGTCCCTCCCCACCGCCCGCTGAGTACGGGCCGGGCCGCGGACGCCCGGCCCGTCCCCCCACCGGCGGGTCCCGCACCACTCCTCCGGGAGCGGCGCGGGACCCGCCGCTTCTCTTTCGCCCGGGGCCGGGAGTCAGGAGAAGGAGCGGAGATAGGCGACCGTGTCCGGGTCGGCCGGGAGGAACGTCTCGATGGCCAGCTCCGAGACCGTCACGTCCATCGGGGTGTTGAAGGTGGAGATCGACGAGATCAGCGACAGCACCCGCCCGTCGTGCTCCAGCACCATCGGCAGCGCCGGATAGGGGTACGCCGACGGCTCGTCGCCCTCGGCACCCGCGTCCGCGCCCTCCGGCAGGGGATACGCCGACACCTCCTCGTACAGCTCCCGCAGGCTGTCCGACCGGACCAGGGCGAGCTGGCGGTCCATCTGGTGGAGCAGGTGGTGCCGCCACTCCCGCAGATTGCGGATCCGCGGCGCCAGCCCCTCCGGGTGGAGCGTGATGCGCATCCCGTTCAGCGGCGGCGCCAGCAGATGCGGGGCGACGCCCTCCAGCAGCCGGGTCATGCCCAGATTGGCCGCCACCACGTTGTACAGCCCGTCCACGACGACCGCCGGATAGGGGTCGTAGCCGTGCAGCAGCTGCCGCAGCCCCTCCAGCAGTGCCTCCATCGACGGATCGTCGAGCGGCGTCTCGGGGAAGCGTGGCGCGTAACCGCCCGCGAGGAGCAGTCCGTTCCGCTCGCGTACGGGAACGTCGAGCTGGTCCGCGAGCCGGAGGATCATCTCCTCACTGGGGCGGGACCGTCCGGTCTCGATAAAGCTGATGTGACGGGCCGACGAGTCGGCGCGCAGGGCCAGATCGAGCTGGCTGACGCCGCGACGCTCCCGCCAGCCGCGCAGCAGGGGGCCGACACCGGGGGCGGTCACCAGAGTTGTCATACCTCAGAAGGTAATACGACGGACGGGTGACGCGCGCCGGGGATTTCGTCGCGGGTCCGCCCGGACCCGCGGGGGTTCGTACGGAGCGGCCCGGGTCCGCACGGGGCGTCGCGGGAGCGTCGCGGGGCGGTCGCCGGGTCAGCCGGTCCGGTGCTTTCCCAGGGACGTCTGGATCCGCCGGGCCAGCGCGCTGCGCGGCGCGGACCGGCGCGGGCCGTCGAGCCAGCCACGCAGATGGGCGCCGAGTTCCAGTCCGAAGGTCTCGGCCTCGGTCTCCTGGAGCTGCCGGAAGTCGGTCCTGGCGGCCAGGCTCTGAAGGGCGGTGGTCATGCCATCGGGACGGCCGGCCGGGGATCCGGGACCGGCCGTACGGCCCGATCCGGGGCCCCGCTGCGACGGCACCGCCCCGGCCGGGGCTCCGGCTCCGCCGCCGGGCCCGGTGTCCCGGCCGTCGGCCGCCCGCCCGCCGTGGCCCGCCATCATGTGCCAGACCTCGTGACCGAAGATCACCAGCTGGTGGGAGGGGTGGGTGTTCGCCTGGACGCAGATGACGTCGCGGTCGGTCATATCGAGATAGAGCCCGCTCGCCGTCCCCGGCGGGAACTCCACCAGACGCAGTACCACCGGCCGCCCCCGCCGCTCGCTCAGCCGGTCGCAGAGAGCCGCGAACACCTGCTGGTGGCCCTCGGGCCGGGCCAGTTCGAGCGCGCTCCGCAGATCGTCGCGCAGCTCGCGCATCGCACTCCGGGTGCTCCTGCCGCCCACTCGGCTCCTTCCCGCCCGGTGACCGCCGCCGAACACGGCCGTCCGTCGTGGAGTTCACCGCGGCCCGTCGCCGCGGGTTCGCGACCACACGGTACCCACGGTTTCGCACACACGTACCCGATCCCCCCGGGGTTCCGAGTTTTTTGGACAAGGTTCTTGCACAATCCCCGGCTCGTTTCCCGGCCGTCCACCCCCGCGCCACCCGCTGTTTCCACCACCGTCACCACACCGCCACCCGGCCATGACCCGGCCGGGCCGGGCCAGGTTCCGCCCGAGGCCCGAGGCCCGAGGCCCGAGGCCGCGGGTGCGGGTGCGGGTGCGGCCCAGCCCCGGCCGGGGCACCATGGCCGCATGCTGCTGGCACGGCTCGCCGAGGTGTCCCGCGCGGTGGCCGATGCCGCCGCGAGATCCCGTAAGACCGAACTGCTCGCCGGACTGTTCACGGACACCGCGCCCGACGAGGCCGCCCCGGTGATCGCCTGTCTCTCCGGGCGGCTGCCCCAGGGCCGGATCGGGATCGGCTGGAGCGCCCTGAAGGATCCTCCGCCGCCCGCCGCGGCGCCGACCCTCACGGTCGCCGCCGCCGATGCCGCGCTGACCCGGCTCGCCGCGATCGCCGGACCCGGCTCCCGGGCCGCCCGGGCCCGCGCGCTGAACGAGCTGCTGGCCGCCGCGACCGCCCCCGAGCAGGAGTTCCTGACCCGGCTGCTGCTGGGGGAGGTACGCCAGGGCGCGCTCGACGCCGTCGCCCTGGAGGCCGTCGCCCGGGCCGCCGGGGCCGCGCCCGGAGCCGTACGCCGGGCCGTGATGCTGGACGGCTCGCCGACCCGGGTCGCCGCCGCGCTGCTCGCCGAAGGGCCCGCCGCGCTCGGCCGGTTCCGGCTCCGGGTCGGCCGCCCCGTACTGCCGATGCTGGCGCACACCGCGGCCTCCGTGACCGAGGCGATCACGACCCTGGGCACCGCCTGTGTGGTCGAGGAGAAGCTTGACGGAATCCGGGTCCAGGTACACCGGGACGGGCGTACGGTGCGCGTCTTCACCCGGTCGCTGGACGAGATCACGGACCGGCTGCCCGAAGTGGTGGCGGCGGCGCTCGGCGCGCCCGGGGACCGTTTCGTCGTCGACGGCGAGGTGATCGCCCTGGATCCGGCGGGCCGCCCGGTGCCGTTCCAGCGGATCGCCGCCCGGGTCGGCTCACGGACCGATGTCGCGGCCGCCCGGGCCGCCCTGCCCCTCACCCCGGTCTTCTTCGACGTACTCGCCGCCGACGGCGAGGAGACCCTCGATCTGCCGGGATCCGCGCGCCGTACCGTACTGGCCGGGCTCTTCCCGGCGGCGGCCCGGGTCCGGGGGGTGGCCGTCACCGACCCCGCCGACCCCGCCGAACGGGCCGCCGCCGAGGAATTCCTCACCGACACCCTGGCCCGCGGCCACGAGGGCGTCCTGGTCAAAGCGGCCGACGCGCCCTATGTCGCGGGCCGCCGGGGCCGGTCCTGGCTCAAGGTGAAACCCGTCCACACCCTCGATCTGGTGGTACTCGCCGCCGAATGGGGCCACGGCCGCAGGACCGGGCTGCTCTCCAACCTCCATCTCGGCGCGCGGGCCGCCGACGGCTCCTTCGTGATGCTCGGGAAGACCTTCAAGGGCCTCACGGACCAGATACTGCGCGAGCAGACCCGCCGCCTGGGCGAGCTGGCCGTCTCCGACGACGGATTCACCGTACGGGTACGGCCCGAGCTGGTCGTGGAGATCGCGTACGACGGGGTCCAGCGGTCGCCCCGCTATCCGGCGGGCGTCACCCTCCGGTTCGCCCGGGTCGTCCGCTACCGCCCCGGCAAGCGGGCGGCCGACGCCGACCCCGTCGAACGGGTCCTCGACGCCCTCGGTCCCGACGGGCGGCCGGCGCCCCCGGACGGCCCGGACGAACCGGACGGGACCGAGTCCCCGGACGGAACGGACGGACCGCGCGACCGGACCGGGCCGGACGGCTGACGCGGCGGCGGTACGCGCCCCGGGCGCCCCGCCCCCGAGCTCCGCCCCGGATCTCCGCGCCCCGCCCGCCACCCGCGCCCGTCAGTTCCCGCCGCCCCACTCCCGGTCGGCGAACTCGGTGAAGTCGCGCGGCTCCCGGCCGAGTACCTCCCGCACTCCGTCCGTGGTGCTCGCGTTGTGCCCGTCCAGCAGCGTCACGAACAGTTCGGTCACCCAGGCCGCGTCCTCGTCCGGATACCCGGCCTGCCGGAGCGCCGCCCGGTACGCCTCGCCCGGAACCGCGATATAGGCGGTCTCGCGCCCCGAGACCCGGGAGATCTCCGCCGCGACCTCGGCGAAGGTGAGCAGCCGGGGCCCGGTGACCTCGTACGTCCGCCCGGTGTGACCGTCCTCGGTGAGCGCCGCGACCAGGACGTCCGCGAGATCCTCCGCGTCGATGAACGGCTCCGCCGTGTCCCCGGCCGGGAAGACGATCTCGCCCCGCTCCAGGCCCTCGGCCATCGGCCCCTCACTGAAGTTCTGGGCGAAGAACGCCGCCCGCACCACGGTCAGCGGTACGCCCGCCTCCCGCAGCGCCTCCTCGGACGCCACGGCCTCCGGCTCGCCCCGGCCCGAGAGCAGTACCAGCCGCCGCACCCCGGCCTCGGCCGCCGCCCGGCCGAAGGCCCGCAGCGCCTCGGACGCGCCGGGCGCCGCCAGGTCGGGGAAGTAGTTCACATACGCCAGTTCGGCGCCCTTGAGGGCCGGGGCCCAGGTCGCGGGGTCCGTCCAGTCGAAGAGGGTTCCCCCGGACCGGGATCCGGCCCGGACGGTGTGGCCCGCCGCCGACAGCCGCTCCGCCACCCGGTGGCCGGTCTTGCCCGTCGCCGCCGTCACCAGGACCGTGGTCCCCGTGCCGTTGTCCCGCTGGGCGTGCCGCTCGGTGTGCTGGATGTTCTGTGTCATGCCCCCAAGCCTCCCGGCCCGGGGCGCCGGAGGACATGCGTGTCCGGCTCAACCCCATACGCGTCCGGCTCAGCCGCCGGGCCGCTGCCTCTACGCTGAGGCCATGGACGTACTCGCCGGACTGCTGGACGGGCCCAGGGCCCGGGGTGCCTTCCTGCTGCGGATGGTGATGGAACCGCCGTGGTCGGTCCGGGTGGAGGACCGGGCGCCGTTGTCGCTGCTGTGCCCGACGGCCGGCGAGGCGTGGATCGTGCCCGACGGGGGCGAGCCCGTGCTGATCCGCCCCGGCGATGTGGCGATCCTCCGGGGCCCGGACCCGTACACGGTCGCCGACCACCCCGACACCCCGCCCGGCGCGCTGGTCGGACCGGGCGGCGCCTGCCGGTCCCCGTGGGGCGAACCGCTCCACGAGACCCTGGCGATGGGCGTACGGACCTGGGGCAACGCCCCCGACGGCCGGGATGTCGTACAGATCGGGACGTACCCCTTGGCGGGCGAGGTCGGCGGACGGCTGCTGGCCGCCCTGCCGCCGCTGGTCCATCTGCGGGCCGGCGAATGGGCCTGTCCGCTGCTGCCGGTCCTGGAGGACGAGATCGCCAGGGACGAGCCGGGGCAGAGCGTGATGCTGGACCGGATGCTCGATCTGCTCCTGGTGGTGGCGCTGCGGTCCTGGTTCTCCCGGCCCGAGGCCCGTGCCCCCGGCTGGTACCGGGCCATGGCCGACCCCGTCACCGGCCGCGCCCTGCGGCTGATCCAGGACGATCCGGCCCGGCCGTGGACGGTGGCATCGCTCGCCGCGAAGAGCGGGGTGTCCCGCGCGGGCCTGACCCGGCGCTTCCACGAACTGGTCGGGGAGCCCCCGATGGCCCATCTCACCCGCCGAAGGCTCGATCTCGCGGCCGAACTGCTGCGGCAGTCGGACGCCACCGTCGACACGATCGCCCGGAAGGTCGGCTACAGCGGCTCCTTCGCCCTGAGCGCCGCCTTCAAACGGGTCCGCGGCGTGAGTCCCCAGGAGTACCGCACCGGCGGCACCCCGGCCACCACCGGAGCCGTCCTCGGCCGGCCCGCCGCCGAGGCGGTACCCGCCCGGACCGGGCCCCGGGCCGTCTCCGGCTGAGCCGAACCACCGAAACCCGGCCCGGAGGTTTGCCGAACCGGCAACAAAGTTCGCCGGAACGGCGACGGCGGTCCACCCTGTCAGCATGAGCCGAAACGATCACCACGGCCCGGCCCGAGGCCAGGGACACCACCACCACGACAGCACCGACATCGACTGGAATGTGATGGCGCCCCTGCTGGAGCAGGGCGCCGAGCTGAACGGGCCCCTCTACCGGGAGGCCGCCGGATGGCTGGCCGGACAGATCCCGGCGGGCGCGGTCCGCCGGGTACTGGACGTCGGCAGCGGGCCCGGGGTGCTGACCGCGCTGCTCGCCGAGGTCTTCCCGTACGCCGAGGTCGTCGCCGTCGACGCCACCCCCGAGCTGCTGGACCGGGCCGCCGAGCGGGCCGTCCGATCGGGCTACGCCGACCGCTTCCGCGCCGTACACGCCGAACTCCCCGGCGATCTCGCCGCCCTGGGCACGGCCGACGTGGTCTGGGCGGGCGACTCCCTGCATCACATGGGCGACCAGCGGGCGGCCGTCGCCGGACTGGCCGGACTGCTCAGGACCGGCGGACTGCTGGCCGTCGTCGAGGGCGGTCTGACGGCCCGCCATCTGCCCCGGGACATCGGCATCGGACGGCCCGGCCTGGAAGCCAGGCTCGAAGGCGCCCACAGTCTCTGGTTCGCCGAGATGCGGGACGCCCTGCCCGGCGCGAAGGACGAACCGGAGGACTGGCGGGAGATGCTGGCGGGCGCCGGACTGACCGGCGGGGGCACCAAGTCCTTCCTGCTGGACCTGCCCGCGCCGCTGCCGGAGGCGGCCCGGGAGCATGTGGCGCTGGCGCTGTCCCGGCGGCGCGAGTCGGCCGAGCGGTGGCTGGACGCGGACGACCTCAAGGTGATCGACCGGCTGCTGGACCCGGACGATCCGCAGGGCCTCGCGAACCGGCCGGACGTCTTCCTGCTGGCGGCCCGGACCGTGCACACGGCCCGCCGCGGCTGAGCCCGCCGGAAGCGCCGACGGCCCCCTGGGGCGCGGCACGGACCGCCGCGCCCCCGGGGAACCCGGGCCGGGGGTCAGCGGGGTTCGAGCCGCCACTGCTGATGCGGACCGTCGGTGTCCTCCCACTGCTGGATCCGCGCCCCGGCCTCCGTACCGCCGTCGGCGACCTCCAGCAGCAGCCCGCTGACAAAGCTGACCACGGCATACGTTCCCGGCGTCTCCACCAGGGACTCGATGATCCACTCCTGGGCGCCGAAGTTGTTCGGCCGCCACTGCTGGATCCGGGCCCCGTTCTCGGTGGAGGCGTCGGCGACGTCGAGCCGCTTGCCGCTGGCCGCGTTGGTGAAGTGGTAGAGCCCGCTGCCGTTGGGCACCGGCTCGATCAGCCACTGCTGTACCGGCTCCCCGGTCTCCACCGCCTGCTGGACGACCGCCCCGCTGCCCTTGGAGCCGCCGTACACCTCCAGGACAAGACCACTGCCGACATTGCGCACCAGATGGCGGCCCGGTGTGAAAGCCCCGCTCAACGTCCCGTACCCCTCGTTCGTGATGTGATCACCGATCGTACGAGACGCCCGGCGCGCCGAACCGCCCGAGCCCGGAGGGAGTTGTCCCTTCAGCCGAATTCCGCCGGGTCCGGGCCCAGCCGCCGCCCCTCGTCCAGCGCCGCGAAGGCCGCGAGGTCCTCGTCGTCCAGCTCGAAGCCGAAGATGTCGATGTTCTCCCGGATCCGGGACGGGGTCACCGACTTGGGGATGGCGACATGCCCCGACTGGAGGTGCCAGCGCAGCACCACCTGGGCCGGGGTGCGGTCGTGCTTCCGCGCCACCGCGGCCACCGCCGGGACCGTCAGCAGACCCTTGCCCTGACCCAGTGGCGACCACGCCTCGGTCACCACCCCGAGCCGCCGGTGCGCGGCGCGCGCCTCGGCCTGCTGGAGCTGGGGATGCAGCTCGATCTGGTTGACCGCCGGGACCACCGACGTCTCGTCGGCCAGCCGGTCCAGATGCGCGGGCAGGAAGTTCGACACCCCGATCGCCCGGGCCCGGCCCTCGGCGAGGATCTTCTCCAGGGCGCGCCAGGTGTCGACATAGGTGTCCCGCCGGGGGACCGGCCAGTGGATCAGATACAGATCCACGTAGTCGGTGCCGAGCCGGGCGAGGGACGCGTCGAAGGCGCGGAGCGCGTTGTCGTAGCCGTGGTCGTTGTTCCAGAGCTTGGTGGTGAGGAACAACTCCTCGCGAGGTACGCCGGAGGCGGCGACGGCCTGTCCGGTGCCGGTCTCGTTCTCGTAGGCCGCCGCCGTGTCGATACTGCGGTAGCCGGCCTCGACGGCCGTCGTCACGGCCCGTACCGCCTCCTCGTCGGAGACCTGCCAGACGCCGAAGCCGAGCCTCGGCATCTCGACACCGTTGTTCAGGGTGATGGTGGGGACCTTGGTCACGGGGGACGAGCCCTTCTCTGCTGGGACGACGCTGGACGACGGGGCGGACGCCGGGGCCGCCGGCGGAGGTGCCGGGCGGCGGACGGACGCCTTCCTGTCTTCATGGAACGGGACGGGTCCCCGGTCGGCACTCCGGCCCGCCTCCGGTCAGCCCCGACCCTCCCACGGATACGACCCCGGCCCGGCGCCGGGGTCGCCCCCCGGACCGGGCCGGTACGCGCCCCGCCGCTGCCGCCGGTCAGGTGAACGCGGGCATGATCCGGTCGTGGATCAGCCGGAGCTGCTCACGCGCCCCGGGCACCTCGGGCAGATCCCGGTCCGCGAACGCCTTCACCAGCGTCCGGTCCGTCACACCGCAGATCAGATGGTTCACCCCGGCCGCCGCGATCTCGTCCCGGATCTTCGCCACGCACTCCTCCGGCGTCCCCGAGACCGACAGCCGCTCGGTCACCTCCGGCGACGTCAGCTCGATCCCCCGGGCCAGGTCCCCGGCCCGGATCGCGTCCACCACCGGCTTCAGCTCCGCCGGATCCACCCCGTTGCGCCGCAGCTGCTCGTCCGACATCGCCGAGGCGTAGATCCCGACCATGCTGCGGGCCGCCTCACGGGCCGCAGCCGAGTCCTCCGCCGTGGCGAAGACCACCCAGGCGCCGATGTCCAGGGACGTCACGTCCCTGCCCGCCCGCTCGGCGCCGATCCGCAGATGGTCGACCATGTAGGCGTACGCCTCGCGGGTGTAGCTCAGCGCGTGGTGACAGCCGTCGGAGAACTCCCCGGCGACCTCGAAGGTACGCGGCCCCTTCATCCCGCCCAGCTTCAGCGGCACCCGCTCCTGCACCGGCCGGGCGAAGGTGAACAGCCCGTCGTAGGAGTAGAACTCGCCCTCGAAGGTGATCGTCCCCTCGTCCAGCAGGGTCCGCACCACGTGCAGCGCTTCCTTGGTCCGCGACAGCGGCCGCAGCCGGGCGGGGTCGATCCGGTACTGCTCCAGCAGCCCGGTGTTCCCGCTGGACAGCACCGCCTCGGCCCGGCCGCCCGACAGTTCGTCCAGCGTCGCCAGCGCCTGCGCCACATGGGTCGGCTCCCGCAGCAGCATCGGCGAGACGCTGGGGCCGAGCCGGATCGAACGGGTCCGGCCCGCCGCCGCCGCGAACAGGATCCACAGGTCCTTGTGCCAGGTCTCGTCCGCCGCGTAGCAGGCGTGGAACCCCAGCTCGTCGGCTAGTTCGATGCTCTCCAGGGCGTCCGACAGAGCGTGGTCGGGCAGCAACGCGTAGCTGAATTTCATGCGGGCATTCTGGGAGCGGCACTACGGCCCCGCTACCGGCATCGGCGCTTTCCGGCCGGTTTTCGTTGTTCCTCCCGCCCCATCCGTTTCTTCCGTCCCGGTGGTCGGGAGGCCGGAGGGCGGGGAACGGGGCGGCCGGACGGGTGCGGCAGACTGGCGGCCGTGGTCAGAATCGTGACGTGGAACGTGTGGTGGCGCTTCGAGGACCCGGACCGCCGCCGGGAGGCCGTACTCGCCGTACTGCGGGAGCTGAAGCCCGATGTGGTGGCCCTCCAGGAGGCGTGGTCCGACGGCGGTGACCACTGCCTGGCCCGCGGGCTAGGCGCCGAACTGGGCCTGTGGGCCGAGTTCGCGCCCCACGGGCGGCCCGGCCGCTGGCACGACCGGGCCCCCGCCGAGCGGGCGTACGACGTCGGACTCGCCGTACTGAGCCGCTGGCCCGTACTCCGGCGGGAGACCGCCGAACTGCCTGCCGCCGGTGGGACGGACGACGGGCGGATCGCCCTGCACACCCTGATCGAGACACCCACCGGCGCCCTGCCTTTCTTCACCACCCATCTGAATTCTTCGCCCCATGAGTCGGCCGTCCGCTGCGCCCAGGTCCGGGCTCTCGGGGAGTTCGTCGTCCGGCGCGGCACCGGACACGCCTTCCCGCCCGTCGTCACCGGCGACCTCAACGCCCTGCCCGACTCGGACGAACTGCGGCTGCTGGGCGGCGTCCTGACCGCGCCCGCCGCCGAACGGCTGCTGCTCCTCGACGTGTGGAAGTTCTACGCCGACCCGGCCGAGCCCGGCGCCACCTGGGACGCCGACAATCCGTACGTCGCCCGGACCTTCCCGCTCAGCACCAGGATCGACTACGTACTCGTCGGCCCGCCCCGGCCCGGCCGCCCCGGCTCGGTACGGGCCGTACGGCGGGCCGGTCACGGGCCCGTCGACGGGGTCTGGCCGTCCGACCACGCCGCCGTGGTCGTCGATCTCGACCCGGGGCCCTACGGCCCTGACACCGGACGCCCCGACGGCGGCGCCTATCGGTAGAGCGCGTCGACCTCCGCCGCGTACGCCTCCTCTATCGCCTGCCTGCGCAGCTTCAGGGACGGGGTGAGCAGCCCGTTCTCCTCCGTGAAGGGGAGCGCCAGAATGCGGAACGTCCGGATCGACTCGGCCTGGGAGACCATCGTGTTGGCGGTCACCACGGCCCGCCGGATCTCCGTCTCCAGCTCGGGGTCCCGGACCAGATCGGCCGGGGAGAGCGGCGGCTGACGGCGCATCGCCAGCCAGTGGTCCACCGCCTCCTGGTCCACGGTGATCAGCGCCGCCACGAACGGCCGGTCGTCGCCGACCACCAGACACTGCGCCACCAGCGGATGCGAGCGCACCCGCTCCTCCAGCGGCAGCGGCGACACGCTCTTGCCGCCCGAGGTGACCAGGACCTCCTTCTTCCGGCCCCGGATCGTCAGATAGCCGTCCTCGTCCAGCGTCCCCAGATCGCCGGTGGCCAGCCAGCCGTCGTGCAGTACCGCGTCCGTCGCCGCCGGATCGGAGTGGTATCCGGCGAAGACGTGCGGGCCGCGCAGCCACACCTCGCCGTCCTCCGCGATATGGACGGTCGTCCCCGGCACGGGCCGCCCGACCGTGCCGAACTTGATCCGTCCCGGCGGATTGCCGGTCGCCGCGCCCGTGGTCTCGGTGAGTCCGTACCCCTCGATGACGGTGATGCCCGCGCCCTCGAAGAAGAGACCCAGCCGCCGGTCCATCGCCGACCCGCCGGACATGGCGTGCCGGACCCGGCCGCCGAACGCCTCGCGCAGCTTGGCGTAGACCGACCGGTCCAGCAGCTGGTGCTGGACCCGCAGCGCCGCCGACGGGCCGGGACCCAGGCCGTGGGCCCGCTGCTCCAGCCCCTCCGCGTACCGTACGGCCACCTCCACGGCCCGGTCGAAGGCGGGCAGCCGGCCCTCGCGCTCGGCCCGGCGCCGGGCCGAGGCGAAGACCTTCTCGAAGACGTACGGCACCGCCAGGACGAACGTGGGCCGGAAGGCCGCCAGGTCCGCCAGCAGCGGCTCGCCGGTGACCGCGGGCTGATGGGCCAGCCGCACCCCGTGGCGGACCGACGCGACCTGCACCATCCGGCCGTAGACATGGGCCAGCGGCAGAAAGAGCAGGGTGGAGGGATCGTCGCCCGGCTTGCCGCGGAACGCGGGCTCCCAGTGTTCGGCCAGGGTGTCGCACTCGAACATCAGATGGGCGTGGGTGAGCACACAGCCCCGGGGGCGGCCGACCGTGCCCGAGGTGTAGACGATGGTCGCCGTGGAGTCCGGGGTGACCGCCCGCCGGTGCCGGTGCACCACCTCGTCGGCGATCCGCTCACCGGCCGCCGTCAGCTCGCCGACGGCGCCCGCGTCCAGCTGCCAGAGCCGTTTCAGCAGCGGCAGATGCCCGATCACCGACCCTATGGTCATGGCGTGGTCCTCGTGCTCGACCAGGGCGGCGGAGACCTCGGCGTCCTGGAGGATCCAGAACACCTGCTCCCGGGACGAGGTCGGATAGATCGGGACGGACTGCGCGCCGACGGTCCACAGGGCGAAGTCGAACAGGGTCCACTCGTAGCGGGTACGGCACATCAGCGCGACCCGGTCGCCGAACCGCACCCCGTCGGCTATCAGCCCCTTCGCCAGGGCGAGCACCTCGTCACGGAAGCGTTCCGCGGTCACCTCCTCCCAGGAATCCGTCGCGTCCTTGCGGCAGAGGGCGACCCGCTCGGGGGCCCGGTCGGCGCGATCGAACACCGCGTCGGCCAGTCCACCGATCAGCGGGGGCGCGTCGAGCGGGGGGACAGTGAACTCGCGCAATGGCTGCTCCTTGTGGCGCTCCGCACAGCGCCGCGACCGTACCCCACGGATTCGTCCCGGGCGATGGCCTTGCAGAACTTTGCACGATTGACGTCGGCGCAGGTCAGGACCGGAAAGCCGGGGGATACGGAGGACGGGCCCGGTAACGCCGCCGCTCCGCGGCCCGCGCGGGGCGGAATCTCCACGGAATCCGACCCGTCAGGACACTCCGGCTTTGCCGAGTTTTACCTCCCGTTGGGGCGCACAGTTGGATATACGGGGGCGCGCGAACCCGCTCGTACGCCTGCTCAGTCCGGGTCGCCGACCGCGATCCGCTCCGTGCCCGTGTACACGTTCATCCGCGCGCCGCGCAGAAAGCCGACCAGCGTCAGCCCCGACTCCGCGGCCAGATCCACCGCCAGCGACGACGGCGCCGAGACCGCCGCGAGTACCGGGATCCCGGCCATCACGGCCTTCTGGGCCAGCTCGAACGAGGCCCGGCCCGAGACCAGCAGGATCGTCCGGGCCAGCGGCAGCCCGCCGCCCTCCCGCACCGCCCGGCCGATCAGCTTGTCCACCGCGTTGTGCCGCCCCACGTCCTCCCGGACGTCCAGCAGCTCGCCGCTCTCCGAGAACAGGCCCGCCGCGTGCAGCCCGCCGGTGGCGTCGAAGACCCGCTGGGCCGCCCGCAGCCGGTCGGGCAGCCCGGCGAGCAGCTCGGGCGTGATCCACCCCCGGGGCCCGTCGGCGACCGGGAACCGGGTCCTGGTCCGTACCGCGTCCAGACTCGCCTTGCCGCAGAGCCCGCACGACGACGTGGTGTACACATTCCGCCGGAGCTGGAAATCCGGCTTCGGGACGCCCGGCGCGAGCCGTACGTCGACCACGTTGTAGGTATTGACCCCCTCGGCGGTGGCCCCCGCGCAGTACATGATCCGTGCCACGTCCTCCGCCGTGGCGATCACGCCCTCGCTCACCAGGAAACCGGTGGCGAGTGCGAAGTCGTCACCCGTCGGGGTGCGCATCGTGATCGCCAGCGGCTCGCCGTCCAGCCGGATCTCCAGCGGCTCCTCGGCGACCAGGGTGTCGGGCCGGGTGGAGACCACACCATCCCTGATGCGAAGGGTCCGGCGGCGCTCGGTGACCCGTCCCATGGGCGACCACTCCCGATTCGACTCGTACGACTCGTTGTGGTGACCATTCTCCGGTACGGCTCCGGAGGCCCGCCGGGTGCCGTACGGTCTCCGACAGGCGCCGCCGGGCCCGCCCCGCCGGTGCCGGTACGGCCCCCACGACCCGGGCGCCGTACCGGATCCTTCCGAAAGCTACAGAAAACCGGGGGCGAATCCTGTCGGGTTACCCGCCGTCGTACCAGGTGGTAGCACCGAAAACTGGGGAGTCGATCGCCCGTGGAAAGGGAAAACCGCCGATGACCGGATCGCGTATCGCGTCACTCGGGCACCATCAGCCCGCGTCCGTGCTCACCAACGAGGACCTCGCGGCCCTCGTGGACACCAGTGACGAGTGGATCCGCTCCCGCGTCGGTATCCGCACCCGCCATCGCGCGGGCGACGACGAGCCGGTCGACGACCTGGCCGCGCGGGCCGGGGCGAAGGCGCTGGCCGGGGCCGGTCTGACCCCCGCCGATGTGGATCTGGTCCTGGTGGCCACCTCCACCGCGATCGACCGGTCCCCGAACACGGCCGCCCGGGTCGCCGCCCGGCTCGGGATGGGCGCGCCCGCCGTAATGGACCTCAATGTGGTCTGCGCCGGGTTCACCCACGCCCTGGCCACCGCCGACCACGCGATCCGCGCCGGTTCGGCCCGCCGGGCCCTGGTGATCGGCGCCGACAAGATGACCGCCGTCACCGACTGGACCGACCGCACCACCTGCGTGCTGACCGGCGACGGCGCCGGTGCCGCCGTCGTGGAGGCCGTGGACGGCGACGGCGAGCCCGGGATCGGGCCCGTGCTGTGGGGCTCGGTCCCCGAGATGGGGAACGCGGTCCGGATAGAAGGGACCCCGCCGAAGTTCGCCCAGGAGGGGCAGACGGTCTACCGCTGGGCCACCACCCAGCTGCCGCCGATCGCCCGCCGGGTCTGCGAGCGCGGCGGCGTCGACCCCGCCGACCTGGCGGCCGTCGTACTCCACCAGGCCAATCTGCGGATCATCGAGCCGGTCGCCCAGCGGATCGGGGCGGTCAACGCGGTGGTCGCCCGGGACGTCGTGGAGTCCGGCAACACCTCCGCCGCGTCGATCCCGATGGCGTTCTCCAAGCTGGTGGAGCGGGGCGAGATCACCTCCGGCGACCCGGTCCTGCTCTTCGGCTTCGGCGGCAATCTCTCCTACGCGGGCCAGATCGTCCGCTGCCCCTGAGCGCGCCCTCACCGTTCCGAACCGCCCGGCCCGTCCCGTGTGCCGGGCGGTTCGCGTTCCCCACCGGGGCGCCGCCCGGCAGACTGGCCCCATGGTGGTGAGACGGAGCGCCGGGCTGGTGCTGTACCGGGAGCGGAACGGGCGGACCGAGGTCCTGATCGGCCATATGGGCGGCCCGCTGTGGGCGAAGAAGGACGCCCGCGCCTGGTCGTTCCCGAAGGGGCTGGTCGAGGAGGGCGAGGAGCCCAGGGCCGCGGCCCGCCGGGAGTTCGAGGAGGAACTGGGGATCGCCCCGCCCGACGACGGCGAGTGGCTCGAACTGGGCGAGGAACGCCAGCCCAACGGGAAGATCGTCACCCTCTGGGCACTCGCCGGTGATCTCGATCCCGAGCGGATCGAACCGGGCGGATTCATGATGGAGTGGCCACCGCACTCCGGCCGGGAGCAGTTGTTCCCCGAGATCGACCGAGTGGCGTGGGTGGACCCGGCGACGGCCCGGGAACTGCTGGTGGCGGGGCAGGTCGCCTTTCTCGACCGGCTGGCCGCACTGACGGACGGCGGCAGAGACGGCGATCCGTCGTCGGCGTCGCCGTCCGGGTCCGGCCGCGACGAGGCGACTCCGGGCGAATAGCCGGGCCGACGCGCCGGACGGACAGAGCAAGGCAAGGCAGGGCAAGGCAGGGCAAGGCAGGGCAGTGCCGGGTCATCCGGGCGGCCTCGGGCCGTCGAACCGGGCGATCGTCCTGCCGTACTCCCGGCTTTGTCCAGTGCGTGGAGAAAGTTGCCATGGAACTCTGCGCAAGTTCTTCCCCCTTGGTGAAAGCGCTGCTACGTTCCCCTCGAAAGCCCGATCAGCCGGTCCGGGCCGATGGGGTCCCCACGCCGATGGCCGGGGGAGGGGAGGGGCATTGAGACGTATGACCGCTCGACCCGCGAACGCGCACCAGGCGCGGCTGCTCCGGCTGCTGCGCGACGGGGGGCCCAGCTCCCGGGCCCAGCTCGGCGACCTGGTGGACCTCTCCCGCTCCAAACTCGCCGTCGAGGTCGACCGGCTGCTGGAGACCGGGCTGGTCGTCGCGGACGGGCTCGCCGCCTCCCGGGGCGGGCGCCGCTCCCACAACATCCGGCTCGCCCCCGAACTCCGCTTCCTCGGCGTCGACATCGGCGCGACCTCGGTCGACGTCGCCGTCACCAACGCCGAACTGGAGGTCCTCGGACATCTCAACCATCCGATGGACGTCCGGGAGGGCCCGGTCGCGGTCTTCGAGCAGGTACTGGCGATGGCCGCCAAGCTGAAGGCCACCGGACTCGCCGAGGGCTTCGACGGCGCGGGCATCGGGGTCCCCGGCCCCGTCCGCTACCCCGAGGGCGTCCCGGTCGCACCGCCGATCATGCCCGGCTGGGACGGCTTCCCGGTCCGGGAGGCGCTCAGCCAGGACCTCGGCTGCCCGGTCATGGTCGACAACGATGTGAATCTGATGGCCATGGGCGAACAGCACGCCGGAGTCGCCCGCTCCGTCGGGGACTTCCTCTGCGTCAAGATCGGTACCGGCATCGGCTGCGGCATCGTCGTCGGCGGCGAGGTCTACCGGGGCACCACCGGCAGCGCCGGGGACATCGGCCATATCCAGGTCGACCCCTACGGCCGCGCCTGCGCCTGCGGCAACAAGGGCTGCCTGGAAGCCCACTTCAGCGGTGCCGCGCTCGCCCGTGACGCCGAGGAGGCCGCGCGGGCCGGACGCTCGCCCGAACTCGCCGAACGGCTGGCCGCCAAGGGCCGGCTGACCGCCGTGGACGTGGCCGCCGCCGCGTCCGCCGGGGACACCGCCGCCCTGGAGCTGATCCGGGCGGGCGGCAACCGCGTCGGCCAGGTCATCGCCGGGCTCGTCAGCTTCTTCAACCCGGGCCTGGTGGTGATCGGCGGTGGGGTGACCGGCCTCGGCCACAATCTGCTGGCCGCCGTCAGAACCCAGGTGTACCGCCGGTCCCTGCCGCTGGCCACCGGCAATCTGCCCATCGTCCTGGGCGAGCTGGGCGCCGTCGCCGGAGTCATCGGCGCGGCCCGGCTCATCAGCGACCACCTGTTCTCGCCGGCCTGACCCCGGCGCCGTACGACCCGAACCGAACCACCGTCCGATCCGTACGACCCGCCTGATCCGCACCACCGGCACCACGGAAACCGCGCACCGCCCGTACGACCGGAACCGCGCACCGCCCGCAGGACCCGTACGAACCCCGGGATCCGTACGCCTCCGTACGCTCCCGTAGCCCTGTGCACCGCCGTACGACCCGAACCGTCCGCCGCCCTCGACTCCCCGCCCCCGCCCACCCTCATCAGGCGAAGTCCACTCCGCGCGCACCACCGGGAAGAGCCCGGTCGTGCCGTTGGTAACACGTGCCACCAGATATCCGGCCGCCCCCGCCCGCCGCCCGCAGTCCGGCGGCGCCGCCCCCGTACCGCACCCGAGCGCCCCCACACGTACCAGACGCACGCCGTTCAGCACCGCGTCCCGCGCGCCGCGACCGCATCCGCCCGCGCGCGGCCGTACCCGCCGAGGGGAATTGTCATGGCACCAGAACCGCCCTTGCTCACCATGTCCGGGATCACCAAGTCGTTCCCCGGCGTCCGCGCCCTCGACGGGGTGGACCTGGAAGTCGCGGCCGGTGAGGTCCACTGCCTCCTCGGCCAGAACGGCGCGGGCAAGTCGACCCTGATCAAGGTGCTCGCCGGGGTCCACCAGCCCGACGACGGCACCATCAGCTGGCGCGGCGAGCCCGTCCGGCTCCGCTCCCCGATCGCCGCCATGCGACTCGGGATCGCCACCATCTACCAGGAACTCGACCTGGTCGAGGGCCTGTCGGTGGCCGAGAACGTCCATCTCGGACACGAACCCACCGCCGCCGGGTTCGTGATCCGGAGCGGCGCCGCCAAGGCCGCCACCACCGGACTGCTGCACCGGCTCGGCCATCCCGAGATCGACCCCGGCCGGGCCGTCGGCGAACTCTCCGCCGCCCAGCGGCAGATCGTCTCCATGGCCCGTGCCCTCTCCCACGACGTCCGGCTGATCGTGATGGACGAGCCGTCCGCCGCCCTCGACCCCGACGAGGTCGACAACCTCTTCCGGATCGTCGCCGAACTCACCGCCGGCGGAGTCGCCGTCGTCTACATCTCGCACCGGCTGGAGGAGATCCGCCGGATCGGCGACCGGGTCACCGTCCTCAAGGACGGCCGGGCCGTCGCCCGAGGGCTGCCCGCCGAGTCCACCCCCACCAACGACGTGGTCGCCCTGATGACCGGCCGCAAGGTGGAGTACGTCTTCCCGCCCCGCCCCGCCGAACCCGTCCCGGCCGCCGCCGAACCCGTCCTCCGGGTCGAAGGGCTCACCCGGAGCGGTGAGTTCGCCCCCGTCGACCTCGAACTCCGCCCCGGCGAGATCGTCGGCCTCGCCGGACTCGTCGGCTCCGGCCGCTCCGAGATCCTGGAGACGATCTACGGCGCCCGCAGGTCCGACGCGGGCCGCGTCCTGGTCGACGGCCGCCCGCTGCGGCCCGGCAGCGTCCGGGCCGCCGTCACCGCCGGAATCGGTCTCGCGCCCGAGGAACGCAAGGCGCAGGGTCTGCTGCTGACCGAGTCCGTCACCCGCAATGTCACCATCTCCGCCCTGTCCCGGTTCGCCCGCGCGGGATGGCTCGACCGGTCCGCCGAACGCGCCGCCGCCCACCGGGCCGTACGGGAGCTGTCGCTGCGCCCCGACAACCCGGACGCCCCCGTCCGTACCCTCTCCGGCGGCAACCAGCAGAAGGCCGTACTGGCCCGCTGGCTGCTCCGCGGCTGCCGGGTACTGCTCCTCGACGAGCCCACCCGGGGGGTCGACGTCGGTGCCAGGGCCGAGCTGTACGCCGTCGTCCGGCGGCTGGCCGACGAGGGCCTGGCCGTACTCCTCGTCTCCAGTGAAGTGCCCGAGGTGCTGGGTCTCGCCGATCGCGTACTGGTGCTGTACGAGGGCCGCGTCGTACATACGGCCGACGCCCGTGACCTGGACGAACACCGAGTCCTCGATCTCGTGATGGAAGGGAATCCGACGGCATGACGCAGCCCGCATCCGCGGCGCGCCAGGACGCGCCGAGCCTCCTGAAGACACCGCCGCCCGCGCCGAAGGGGCCCGCCGCCGGGCTGCGGCTCGACATCCGCAACCTCTCCCTGCTCGGGGTCCTGGTCGCCCTGATCGTGGTCGGCGGCGCCACCAAGCCCGACGAGTTCCTGGCCGTCAGCAACCTCCAGCTGGTGCTCACCCAGGCGTCGATCATCGGTGTGGTCACCGTCGGCATGACCTTCGTCATCACCAGCGGCGGGATCGACCTCTCGGTCGGCGCGATGGTCGCCCTGGCGTCCGTCTGGGCCACCACCGTCGCCACCCAGGAGTTCGGCTTCGCGGGTATCCTCTTCACCGCGATCCTGGTCGGACTCGGCTGCGGACTGGTCAACGGGCTGCTGATCGCCTACGGCGGGCTCGTCCCCTTCATCGCCACCATCGCGATGCTGGCCTCCGCCCGCGGCCTCGCCCTGGAGATCACCGACGGCAAGACCCAGCTCGTCACCGTCGACTCCGTCCTGGACCTGGGCGTCAAGGACGCCTACGTCCTCGGGATCCCCCCGCTGGTACTGATCTTCGCCGCCGTGGTGGCGGTCGGCTGGTTCGTCCTGAACCGGACCACCTTCGGCCGCCGGACCTTCGCCGTCGGAGGCAACCCCGAAGCCGCCCGGCTCGCCGGGATCGACGTCCGGCGCCAGCGGCTCTATCTCTATCTGCTCTCCGGACTCTGCTGCGGCATCGCCGCCTTCATGCTGGTCGTCCTCTCCGGCTCCGGCCAGAACACCAACGGCAATCTGTACGAGCTGGACGCCATCGCCGCGGCCATCATCGGCGGCACCCTGCTCAGCGGCGGCCGGGGCACCGTCGTCGGCTCCGTACTGGGCGTCCTGATCTTCACCACGATCACCAATATCTTCGCCCTCAACAATCTGGAGACCGCCGTCCAGCAGATCGCCAAGGGCGCGATCATCGTCGTCGCCGTCCTGGTGCAGCACCACACCCTGCGCCGCCGCGGCGAGACCTGACCGGCCGTCTCCCACCCCGCCCCCCGCCCCGGCTCCATCACCCTCACCACCCGCCCAGCCGAAGGGTCTGATCCGCCATGCCCGAAATCTCCGTACCGTCCCGCAGAGGACTTCTGTTCGGAACGGCCGCCGTCTCGGCCGGAGCCCTGCTCACCGGCTGTACCAGCAACGAGCCGTCCAAGAAGGAGAGCAATCCGGCCCCGGCCGAAGCCCCGGTCTCCGACGACAAGCCGGGCAAGCCCGTCACCATCGGCTTCGCGGGCCCCCAGGCCGACCACGGCTGGCTCAACGCCATCAACGACAACGCCAGGCAGCGGGCGAAGAAGTACTCCGACGTCACCCTGGAGATCACCGAGGGCTCCAACGACACCGCCGCCCAGATCGGCCAGGTCCAGACCCTGATCAACAAGAAGGTCGACGTCCTCGTCATCCTCCCCGCCGACGGCAAGGCCCTGACCCGGATCGGCCTGGAGGCCATGAAGGCGGGCATCCCCGTGATCAACCTGGACCGGATCTTCGCCTCCCCGCAGGCGTACCGCTGCTGGATCGGCGGCGACAACTACGGCATGGGCCTCAACGCCGGGAACTACATCGGCGAACGGCTCAAGGGCAAGCCGGACGCCAAGGTCGTCGAACTCGCCGGGGTGGACAACCTCGAACTCACCAAACAGCGCACCCAGGGCTTCGACGACGCCCTCAGGAACTACCCCAACATCCGCAAGGTCGCCCGCCAGGCCGCCGACTTCACCGTCGAGTCGGGCCAGGCCAAGATGGCGCAACTGCTCCAGGCCCAGTCCGACTTCGACGCCCTCTGGAACCACGACGACGACCAGGGCGTGGGCGCCCTGCGGGCCATCGCCCAGGCCGGGCGGAAGGACTTCCTGATGGTCGGCGGCGCCGGGGCCAAGTCCGCCATGGACGCGATCAAGGCCGACGACAGCGTGCTCAAGGCGACCGTTCTCTACCCGCCGACGATGTCCGCGTCCGCCGTCGACATCGCCCGCGCCGTGGCCCAGGGCAAGGGCGTCGGTGGGATGGCCGAGATGGAGATCCCGGCCTCGATCACCCTCTACTCGGCCGTCGTCACCAAGGACAACGTCGACCAGTACCTGCCCACCGGCTTCATCTGACCGGCCCGCCAGCGGCCCGGGACCGGCGCAGGGCCCGTGGCCGACCGAGCCAGCCGTACCGCGACGAGGAGGACATCCGTATGGAAGAGCAGGCCGCCCAGGACCCCGGGGCCGCGCCGCCGACGCTCGGCGTCGGCATGGTCGGATACGCGTTCATGGGCGCCGCCCATTCCCAGGGCTGGCGCAATGTGAGCCGGGTCTTCGACCTGCCGGTCCGCCCGGTGCTCGCGGCGATCGCGGGCCGTGACCGGTCCGCCGTCCGGGCCGCCGCCGCACGGCACGGCTGGGCGGCTGCCGAGACCGACTGGCGCGACCTCGTCGCCCGTGACGACGTCCAGCTGGTGGACGTCTGCACCCCGGGCGACTCCCATGCGGAGATCGCGATCGCCGCCCTGGAGGCGGGCAAGCACGTGCTGTGCGAGAAGCCGCTCGCCAACTCGGTGGCCGAGGCGGAGGCCATGGCGGCGGCGGCCGAGGCCGCCGCCGCCCGGGGCCAGCTCGCCATGGTCGGCTTCAACTACCGGCGGGTCCCGGCCGTCGCGTACGCCCGCCGGCTGATCGCCACCGGCCGCCTCGGCGCCCTGCGCCATCTGCGGTTCAGCTATCTCCAGGACTGGCTGGTCGACCCGCTGGCCCCGCTGACCTGGCGGCTGCGGAAGGAGCAGGCCGGCTCGGGCGCGCTCGGCGACCTCGGCGCCCATATCGTCGATCTCGCCCAGCATCTGGCGGGGGAGCGGCTGGTCGGGGTGTCGGCGCTCTCGGAGACCTTCGTACGGGAACGCCCGCTGCCCGCGGGGGTGTCCACCGGGCTCCCGGGCGGCGGGCCCGGCGGCGCGCCGGGCCCCGGCCCCGGCTTCGGCGAGGTCACCGTGGACGACGCGGCCCTCTTCAACGGGCGGCTGGCGTCCGGGGCGCTGGCGTCCTTCGAGGCCACCCGGATGGCCGCGGGCCGCAAGAACGCCCTGCGGTTCGAGATCAACGGGGAGCTGGGCTCCCTCTGCTTCGATCTCGAACGGCTCAACGAACTCTCCTTCCACGACCACACCGAGGCCGCCGTCTCCGCCGGATTCAAACGGATCCTGGTCACCGAGGCCGACCATCCCTATCTGTCGGCGTGGTGGCCTCCGGGGCACGGACTCGGCTACGAGCACACATTCACCCACCAGGCTCGCGATCTGGTGGAGGCGCTGGCGAGCGGAGCCGTACCGTCGCCGTCGTTCGCGGAGGGCCTCCAGGTGCAGCGGGTGCTCGCGGCCGTCGCCCGGAGCGCGGAGAACGACGCGGTCTACACCCCTGTAAACCCGGTGATGCCCGTAGCGCCCGCGGCTCCGGTGATCCCCGTAACCCCCGGATGACCGCCGCGGCACCACGGCGACCGGCGCCCGCCCCCGGCGGCTCCGCCGGTCGCCCCGAGGAACAGGAAGGCCAGGAGGGAACCCATGCCACGTCCGTTCACGCTCTTCACCGGCCAGTGGGCCGATCTGCCCCTGGAGGAGGTGTGCAGACTCGCCCGCGACTTCGGCTACGACGGTCTGGAACTCGCCTGCTGGGGAGATCACTTCGAGGTCGACAAGGCGCTGGCCGACCCCGGCTACATCGAGGGCCGCCGTGCCCTGCTCGACCGGTACGGGCTGCGCTGCTGGGCGATCTCCAACCATCTGGTCGGCCAGGCGGTCTGCGACCACCCCATCGACGAGCGGCACCGCGACATCGTGCCCGCCAGGATCTGGGGCGACGGCGATCCGGAGGGCGTCCGCAGGCGGGCGGCGGCCGAGCTGAAGGACACCGCGCGGGCCGCCGCCGCCCTCGGCGTCGATACCGTCGTCGGCTTCACGGGATCCTCGATCTGGTATCTGGTGGCGATGTTCCCGCCGGTCCCGGAGTCGATGATCGACCGGGGGTACGAGGACTTCGCGGAGCGCTGGAACCCGATCCTCGACGTCTTCGACGCCGAGGGGGTGCGGTTCGCCCACGAGGTCCATCCGAGTGAGATCGCCTACGACTACTGGACCACGCAACGGGCCCTGGCGGCGGTGGATCACCGGCCCGCCTTCGGGCTCAACTTCGACCCCAGCCACTTCGTCTGGCAGGACATCGACCCGGTCGGCTTCCTCTACGACTTCCGGGACCGGATCTACCACGTCGACTGCAAGGAGGCCCGGAAGCGGCTGGACGGCCGCAACGGGCGGCTCGGCTCGCATCTGCCGTGGGGAGACCCCCGGCGCGGCTGGGACTTCGTCTCCGCCGGCCGTGGCGACGTGCCCTGGGAGGACGTCTTCCGGATGCTCCGGTCGATCGGCTACGACGGGCCGGTCTCGGTGGAGTGGGAGGACGCCGGGATGGACCGGCTGACCGGAGCGCCACAAGCGCTTTCCGCCCTGAAACGCTTTGACTTCGAGCCGCCGGCCGCGTCCTTCGACGCCGCCTTCAGTAGCTCGGACTGAGCCCGTGACCCGATAACCCAGCAGGTCAGTACCGGTTCTTCGGTCCGGTGGCCGCTTCCGCCGCCGGGCCGGTCCGGGCTGCCCGCACCCCTCTTTGTCCTGTGGTGGGGAAAAGTCGAAGTTCCCCGCCGCGCAAGGGCTTTCCGTCCGGGACGAACCGGTCTACCGTCCCTGATGTGTTCAGTCCCTAGCTGGTTCCCGGTGTGACGGCGCACTCCGGTTCCACGTTTCCCGCCCGTTCGACCGGTCCCTACCGGAGGAGATTCGTGCACCCGAAACGAAGCAGAACACGACCGCGCAGAGCCCTGGCGCTCCTGACCGGAGCCCTGCTCGCCGCGGGCTCGTTCACCGTCACCGCGCCGCAGACCGCGACCGCCGCCCCCGCGTCCGCCGCCGAGCCGGCCGCCGACTCCTTCCAGCAGGTCACCCTCGCGAAGGGGGCGGCGGAGACCGGCGAACCGATGTCCATGGCCGTACTGCCGGACCGGAGTGTGCTGCACACCTCCCGCAACGGCGAGCTGCGGATGACCGATTTCACGGGCGCGACCCGGATCGTCGGGAAGATCCCGGTCTACTCGCACGACGAGGAGGGGCTCCAGGGGATCGGTCTCGATCCCAAGTTCGCGCAGAATCGTTTCGTCTATCTCTATTACGCACCTCCGATGAACACCCCCGCCGGTGACGCCCCCAATGAGGGCACGGCGGAGCAGTTCGCCGAGTGGGAGGGGGTCAACCGGCTCTCCCGCTTCGTCCTCAAAGCGGACGGCACCCTCGACGGCGCCAGCGAGAAGAAGATCCTCGACGTCCCCGCCACCCGGGGCATCTGCTGCCATGTCGGCGGCGATATCGACTTCGACGCCCAGGGCAATCTCTGGCTCTCCACCGGCGACGACTCCAACCCCTTCGCCTCCGACGGCTACACCCCCGTCGACGACCGGCCGGGCCGCAACCCCGCCTACGACGCCCGCCGCACCTCGGGCAACACCAATGATCTGCGCGGCAAACTGCTGCGGATCAAGGTGAACGACGACGGGTCGTACTCCGTGCCCGAGGGGAACCTCTTCGCACCCGGGACACCCGGGACACGGCCCGAGATCTACGCGATGGGCTTCCGCAACCCGTTCCGGTTCAGCGTCGACCCGAAGACCGGTACCGCGTACGTGGGCGACTACGGCCCCGACGCCGCCAACGCCGACCCCCGGCGGGGCCCGGCCGGAGCCGTCGGCTTCGTCAAGGTCGACAAGCCCGGCAACTTCGGCTGGCCCTTCTGCAACACCTTCAACCAGCCCTACACCGACTGGGACTTCGCCACCAAGCAGCCCGGGGCGACCTTCGACTGCAAGGCGCCCAGGAACGAATCCCCGCACAACACGGGCCTGGTCGACCTGCCGCCCGCGCAGAAGGCGTGGATCCCGTACGACGGCGGCTCCGTCCCCGAGTTCGGCACCGGCGGCGAGTCCCCGATGGGGGGTCCCGTCTACCGCTACGACCCGGACAACCCGTCGCCGGTGAAGTTCCCCGAGGCGTACGACGGCGACTACTTCGCCGGGGAGTTCGGCCGCCGGTGGATCAAGCGGATCGAGCAGACCGGCGACGGCTCCGTCGCCAAGATCAATCCGTTCCCGTGGACCGGTACCCAGGTCATGGACATGCAGTTCGGTCCGGACGGCGCGCTGTACGTCCTCGACTACGGCACCGCCTGGTTCGGCGGCAACGAGCACTCCGCCCTCTACCGGATCGAGAACGCCACCGGGGGCCGCTCGCCGTCGGCGGAGGCCGAGGCCAACCGGACCTCCGGCAAGGCGCCCCTGCGGGTCGCGTTCTCCTCCGCCGGGACCACCGACCCGGACGGCGACGCCCTGACCTACGCCTGGGACTTCGGCGACGGCGCCACCTCGACCGCCCCGAACCCCACCCACACCTACCGCAAGAACGGCACCTATACCGCGACCCTCACGGTCAAGGACCCCACCGGCCGGATCGGTGGCGCGAGCGTCCGGGTCGTGGTCGGCAACACCGCGCCCACGGTCGTCCTGGAGGCGCCCGCCGACGGAGCCCTGTTCTCCTTCGGCGACGAGGTCCCGTTCAAGGTGAAGGTCACCGACCCCGAGGACCAGGCGTCCGGGGGAGTGGACTGCTCGAAGGTCACCGTCAGCTACTTCCTCGGCCACGACAGCCATGCCCACAAGCTGACCAGCGCCAACGGCTGCTCCGGCACCATCAAGACCCCCGGTGACGGCGGCCACGACCCGAACGCCAATATCTACGGAGTCCTCGTCGCCGAGTACACCGACCGGGCCGGGGGCGGCCAGGAGGCGCTGACCGCCAAGGACGAACTCCAGCTCCAGCCCCGCCACCGGCAGGCCGAGCACTTCGGCGCCCAGTCCGGGATCCGTACGTACGACAAGCCCACCGCCAACGGCGGCCGGACCGTCGGCGATATCGACAACGACGACTGGATCTCCTTCAAGCCCTACAACCTGGCCGGAGCCACCAAGCTCACCGCCCGGATCTCCTCCGGCGGCGCCGGTGGCTTCCTCGAAGTCCGCACCGGCTCCCCGACCGGGAAGATCCTCGGCTCCGGGCCGATCCCGGTGACCGGCGGCTGGGAGGTCTTCCAGGACGTGGACATCCCCCTGCGGGGCGTCCCGAAGAAGTCCACCGAACTCTTCCTGGTCTTCAAGGGCGGCGCCGGAGCCCTCTACGACCTCGACGACTTCACCTTCTCCAACAGCCCGCCGGACCGGACCGCCAAGCGCGTACTGGTCTTCTCCAGGACGGCGGGATTCCGGCACGACGCCATCCCCGCCGGGGTCGCGGCCCTGAAGGAACTCGGCAAGGGCAGCAACATCACCGTCGACGCCACCGAGTCCGCGGCCCAGTTCACCACCGCCAACCTGGCCCGCTACGACTCCGTCGTCTTCCTCTCCACCACCGGAGACGTGCTCGACGCGGAGCAGCAGAAGGCGTTCGAGAACTACATCCGCACCGGCGGCGGCTATATGGGCGTCCATGCCGCGGCCGACACCGAGTACGACTGGAAGTTCTACGGCGGTCTGGTCGGCGCCCACTTCAGCAGCCATCCGCAGATCCAGTCCGCGACCGTCCGGGTCGAGGACCGGGGCCACCCCGCGACCAAGCACCTGGACGCCGAGTGGACCCGTACCGACGAGTGGTACGACTATCGCACCAACCCGCGCGACCAGGTGCGCGTCCTCGCCACCCTCGACGAGACGACCTATCAGGGCGGCACCATGAAGGGCGACCACCCGATCGCCTGGTGCCAGACCTACGAGGGCGGCCGGTCCTTCTACACCGGCGGCGGCCACACCAAGGAGTCGTACGCCGAGCCCGCCTTCCGGCAGCATCTGCTCGGCGGGCTGCGTACCACGTCCGGCCAGATCAAGGCCGACTGCAAGCCCGCCAAGGGCGAGCGGGCCGTCTTCAACGGCAAGACCCTCGACGGCTGGAAGCAGGCCGGGCCCGGGAAGTTCACCGTCGCCGACGGCGAACTGCGGTCCGAGGGCGGCATGGGGCTGCTCTGGTACCAGGCCCGGGAGCTGAAGGCGTACAGCCTGAAGCTGGACTGGAAGCTCGCGGGCGACGACAACTCCGGGATCTTCGTGGGCTTCCCCGCCTCCGACGACCCCTGGTCGGCCGTGAACAAGGGCTACGAGATCCAGATCGACGCCACCGACGTCCCGGCCCGGACCACGGGCTCCGTCTACGGCTTCAAGTCGGCCGACCTCAAGGCCCGTGACCGGGTGCTCCGGCCGCCGGGCCAGTGGAACTCGTACGAGATCAAGGTGCAAGGGGATCGGCTCCAGCTCTTCCTCAACGGCGCGAAGATCAACGACTTCACCAACACGGACCCGAACCGCAGCCTGAAGGACGGTCATATCGGGCTCCAGAACCACGGGGCCGCCGACCAGGTGTCCTTCCGGAACATCACCCTGAAGGAGCTGCCCTCCTAGCCGGAGCCGGAGCCGGAGCCATACGGATCGGCCGGACGAACGAGGCCGCGGGGTCCCGTGAGTCCGGCGCGATCCACCCGGCCCGGCCGGGGCGGCGCCGCCGAGAACGGCGGCGGGCGGGGAGGCGCCGTACCCCCCGCCCGCCGTCCCCCACCGGCCCACCCGGTTCACGGACCCCGCCCACCCCGACCGTCCCCGGTCCCCGCCCCGCCCCGCTCCGCCCGTCGGCGGGGCCGGGATCCCCGCCCCGGAAACAGGAACGACGCGAGGAGAGAGCCGTGCCGCAGGAATCCGCCCCCGGCGAACCCGACCCGATGCGCGCAGCCACCCCGGACGCGACCCCGGACCACGAGGCACGGACCGGTGTCTGGCTGATCGGAGCGCGCGGCTCCGTCGCGACGACCGCCGTCGCGGGCTGCGCCGCGCTCACCGCCGGACTCCGCCCGCCGACCGGCATGGTCACCGAGACCCCGCCGTTCGCCGAAGCCGGACTGCCCGCCCTCCGCTCCCTCGTCTTCGGCGGCCACGACACCGTCTGTGTCCCGCTGTCCAAACGCGCCGAGGAACTCACCGACGCGGGCGTCCTGCCGCCCGGACTGGTCCGCGCGGTCCACGCCGACCTGGCCGCCGCGGACGCCGGGATCAGGCCCGGCGGCCCCCAGCCCGGTGACCCCCGTACCGACGAAGAGCTGATCACCGCCTTCACCGCCGACCTCACCGCCTTCCGGGACCGGCACCGGCTCGCCCGGGTGGTCGTGGTCGACGTCTCCAGCACCGAGCCCGTACCCGAACCGGGCGCGACCCGTCTCGCGCCCTCGTCGCTGTACGCCGCCGCCGCGATCCGGGCCGGCTGCCCCTTGGTGAACTTCACCCCTTCCACCGGGCTCCGGACCCCCGCCCTCCTGGCCGCCGTCGCGGCCCGCGGTCTTCCCCACGCGGGCCGCGACGGCAAAACCGGCCAGACCCTGCTCCGCTCCGTCCTCGCGCCGATGTTCGTCCAGCGCGCCCTCACCGTCCGGGCCTGGTCCGGTACGAACCTCCTGGGCGGCGGGGACGGGGCGGCCCTCGCCGACCCGGCCGCCGCGGCGGCGAAGAACGCGGGCAAGGAACGCGTACTCGCCGACGTCCTCGGCACCGCCCCCGAAGGCACGGTGCACATCGACGACGTCCCGGCGCTCGGCGACTGGAAGACCGCCTGGGACCACATCGCCTTCGAGGGCTTCCTCGGCTCCCGGATGATCCTCCAGACCATCTGGCAGGGCTGCGACTCGGCGCTCGCCGCGCCCCTCGTCCTCGACCTGGTCCGGCTCGTGGCCCGCGCCCATGAACGGGGCATCACGGGCCCGCTGCCCGAACTCGGCTTCTACTTCAAGGACCCGGACGGCGGCTCCTCGTCGCTCTCCGACCAGTTCACGGCGCTCCTCGGCTTCGCGGACCGGCTGCGGGACCCGCGATGAGCCCGGCGACGCTGTTCGGCCGGATCGCGGCCCCCGCCGCCGGGCGCGCCCCGGCCGCCGGAATCGCCCGGCTGCTCGCGGCGCTGGCCGTCCCGGGCCGCCGGGAGCGGTCCGCGTCCACCGCGGTGCCCGCGTTCGTACGCGGGCTCGCCCGGCCCCTCGCCCCTCCGGCACCCGCGCGGACCGGCCACCGGGCCGCCACCTGCTCCTCGCACCCGCCCCGCGCGGCGGGACCGGCCCCGAACGCGGGGGCGGAGGACGCGGGGCGGCGGTCGGACCGCCGGGGCCCGTCCGGCCCCGGGCGAGCGGACGGGACGATCCCGGTGGTCCCCGGCCCGCGCCGCGCCACGCACCGGCGCCCTGCCGACGGGCCGTCCGCGCCCGCCGACGGCCTCGGACCACCGGCCCGGCGGGTGGCCCTGTCGGCCGATGACTCCGCCTCCGGCGCCGTACCGCCCGCCCCCGGAGCTACCACCGGGGAAGCGGCCGACAGCGGCCGGGGCGGGCCCCGTGCGGCGGCCCGCCGGGACACCGGACCGATCGACGGCCCCGGCCGCCGGAGGGCGGACGGTGCGACCGGCTCCGGCGACGGCCGGTCCTCCACCCGGGACGGGCGGATCCCCGGGGCGGTTCCGCTTGCCGGGGAGACGTCCCTCAATCGGCCATCCCCGTCCGCCGGAGACGTCGACGCCGTCGACCACGGGCCCCGGGGGCTCTATGCTCCCGCCCACCGTCGGCGGTGCCACGAACCCGGCCGCGCGGCGGGTGGCTCCGTCCCGGGGGTGCGGTCGGCGCACTCCCGGGACGTCCGGCCCGCCATCGGCGACCGGGCCCGTGCCTGGGCCGAGTTGTTCCGGGTCTCCGCCGTCCTCTCCGTCCCGGGCGACGCCCTCGCGGGCGCGGCCGCCCGTGGTCTTCGGCCCGATCGCGGCACCCTGCTCGCGGTGGGCGCCTCGGTCTGCCTCTACGAGGCGGGCATGGCGCTCAACGACTGGGCCGACCGGGCCGAGGACGCCGCCGAACGCCCCCACCGGCCCGTGCCCTCCGGCCGGATCGCCCCCGCCGCCGCCCTCGCCGCCGCCACGGCCCTCACGGCGACGGGCCTGGCCCTGGCCGCCCGCGCGGGCCGCCCGGCCGCCGCTGTCGCCACGGCGCTCGCGGCCACGGTCTGGTCGTACGACCTCCATTGGAAGCACACCCGGTTCGGCCCGGCGGCCATGGCCGGCGCCCGGGCGCTCGATCTCCTGCTGGGAGCGACGGCGACGGGCGGCGCCCGGGAGCACCGCGCGCCCGGCCCCGGGGCCGTACCATCCTCGTCGCGTCCCGCCGCCGGAAACCCCCCGGCCGTGTCCCGGTGGCCGGTACCCGGCGCCCGCGCCGGTTCCGGAGCCGTACCTCCCCCGTCCCGTCCCGGCGCCGAAGGCCCGGCCACCGCACCCCCGTCGGCGCGCCCGGGACCCGGGCCCGCCCGGCCGGGTACGACCGCCGCCCGCCCGCCCCGGCCCTCCGGACAACTCCCGGCCGTCCTGCGGGCCGCCGCCGTGCTCGGCGCGCACACCTACGCCGTCACCGCCGTCTCACGGCACGAGGTGTCCGGCGGTTCGGTACGGGCGCCGCTCGGCGCGCTCGCCCTGGTGGCCGGGATCGCGGGGGCCGCCGCCCGGGAGGGCCGGGCCGTTCCGGCGGCGCTCGCCGCCGCGTACGCCCGTACCGCCGCCGTGCCGTACGCGCACGCCGCCCTCAACCCGTCGCCCCCGCTGACCGAACGGGCCGTCGGCGGCGGCATCCGGGCCGTGATCCCCCTCCAGGCCCTGCTCGCGGCCCGTACGGGACAGCCGTCCGGCACGGTGACCGCCCTCGCCCTGATGACCCTGCCACCGGCCGCCCGTGCCCTGGCCCGCCGGGTGAGCCCGACATGACGTCCGCCTCCGGCGGGCGCCGCACCCCGGCCGGAAGCGACCGCGTACCGCCGCGCACGCACACGGAAGGAGAGCCGCGATGAACGGGCCGAACCTCGGATACGGCACCAACGGACTGACCGACCTCCGGCTCCCCGACGCCCTCGCGCTCCTCGCCGACCTCGGCTACGACGGCGTCGGACTGACGCTCGACCATATGCATCTCGACCCCCTCGCGCCCGGCCTCGCCCGGCGTACGGGGGAGACCGCCGCCCTGCTCGACCGGTACGGACTCGCCGTCGCCGTCGAGACCGGGGCGCGCTACGTCCTCGACCCGCGCCGCAAACACGGCCCGTCCCTGGTCGACCCCGACCCCGGGGGCCGGGCCGCCCGGACCGCCCTCCTCGTCACCGCTGTCCGGGTCGCCGCCGGACTCGGCGCCACGGCCGTGCACTGCTTCAGCGGCATCGCCCCACCCGATACGGACCCCGAAACCTCCTGGCGCCGGTTCGCCGACGCCCTGGCGCCCGTGATCGACGCCGCCGGGACCGCCGGGATCCCCCTCGCCGTGGAGCCCGAGCCCGGCCATCTGCTCGCCCGGCTGGCCGACTTCCACCGGCTCCGGGAACTCCTCGGCGACCCGGAGCCGCTGGGGCTGACCCTCGACATCGGGCACTGCCGGTGCCTGGAGGAGGAGAGCCCGGCCGACTGCGTCCGGTCGGCCGCGCCCTGGCTCCGCCACGTACAGATCGAGGACATGCGCCGGGGCGTCCACGAACATCTGCCGTTCGGCGACGGCGAGATCGACTTCCCGCCGGTACTCGAAGCCCTCACCGGCACCGGCTACACCGGGCTGACCGTGGTCGAACTGCCCCGGCACTCCCACGCGGGCCCCGAACAGGCCGCCGCCTCGATCGACTTCCTCCGCCGGGCGGCGACGAAGGGGGCGGTCGCGTGCTGACGCCCCGCCGCGAGCTGACGGCCGCCCTCGACCCGACGGCCCGCGACTGGTTCACCACGGCACTCGCCGAGGCGCGTACGGCCCGGGAGGCCCCTGCTCGCACCACCGCCCCCTGGGAGTCCGCCTTCGCCGCCGCCGGACGGCACCTCGGCGCCCCGCACACCGACGCCGGACGCGTCCACCTCCTCACCGAGGCCGACGCAGGCCCCGATACCCTCGCCCGGCTCTACCACCGGGGCACCGCCGCCGAACGACGGGCCGTACTCCTCGCCCTGCCCCACCTCCGCGGGCTCGCCGACCGCCCCGGCGCCGCCGTCGACCTCGTCGAGGACGCCCTGCGGACCAACGACAACCGGCTGGTGGCCGCCGCCGTCGGCCCGTACGCCGCCGCCCATCTCGACCCCCACACCTGGCGGCACGCCGTACTCAAATGCCTCTTCACCGGCGTCCCGCTGACCGCCGTCGACGGGCTCGCCCGGCGCGCCCGGGGCGATACCGAACTCGCCCGGATGCTCACCGACTACGCCGCCGAGCGCACCGCCGCCGCCCGCCCCGTACCCCCCGATCTGACGGCCGCCCTCACCCTCACCGGCGCGCCGCACCAGGAGGTCTGACCCCATGCGCATCTTCGACCCCCATATCCATATGACCTCCCGCACCACCGACGACTACCGGGCGATGTCCGACGCCGGGGTCCGCGCCCTGGTCGAGCCCGCGTTCTGGCTCGGCCAGCCCCGCACCTCACCCGGCACCTTCTACGACTACTTCGACGCCCTGCTCGGCTGGGAGCCGTACCGCGCCGCCCAGTACGGCATCGCCCACCACTGCGCCATCGCCCTCAACCCCAAGGAGGCCAACGACCCCCGCTGCCGCCCCGTACTCGACGAACTGCCCCGCTACCTCGTCAAGGACGGCGTCGTCGCCGTCGGCGAGATCGGCTACGACGCGATGACCCCCGCCGAGGACGAAGCACTCGCCGCCCAGCTCCAGCTCGCCGCCGAACACGGCCTGCCCGCCCTCGTCCACACCCCCCACCGCGACAAGCTCACCGGCCTGCGGCGGACCGTCGACGTCGTCCGGGAGTCCGGGCTGCCCGCCGACCGGGTCCTCCTCGACCACCTCAACGAGACCACCGTCGAGTTCGCCCTCGACAGCGGCTGCTGGCTCGGCTTCTCCGTCTACCCCGAAACCAAGATGGACGAGGACCGGATGGTCGCCCTCCTCACCACCTACGGCACCGAACGCGTCCTGGTGAACTCCGCCGCCGACTGGGGAAAGAGCGACCCCCTGAAGACCCGCCGCGTCGGCGACGCCATGCTCGCCGCCGGATTCTCCGCCGCCGACGTCGACCGTGTGCTCTGGCACAACCCCGTCGACTTCTACGGACTCAGCGGCAGGCTCCGGCTCGACCTCCCCACCGCCGGGACGGCCGCGGGCGCCCTCCACGAGGGGAACTCCGTCCTGCGCGGCGGGGAATGAGCCGGGGAGGCCGACGACGATGCGCTTCCGCCACCCCGACGGCTCCACCGTCCACCTCTCCTACTGCACCAACGTCCACCCCGCCGAAACCCTCGAAGGCGTCGTCGCCCAACTCCGCGACGACTGTGAACCCGTCCGGCGCCGCCTCGGCCGCGACCGCCTCGGGATCGGGCTCTGGCTCGCCAGGGGCGCCGCCCGCGCCCTGGTCACCGACCCCGCCGCGCTCCGAGCCCTCCGCGCCGAACTCGACCGCCGGGGCCTGGAAGTCGTCACCCTCAACGGCTTCCCCTACGACGGCTTCGGCACCGGCGAGGTCAAATACCGGGTCTACCGGCCCGACTGGACCGAACCCGAACGCCTCGCCCACACCACCGACCTCGCCCGGGTCCTCGCCGCCCTCCTCCCCGACGACACCACCGACGGCACCATCTCCACCCTGCCCCTCGGCTGGCGCACCCGCTTCCACCCCGGCGCCGACGACCCCGCCGCCACCGATCCCGCGTCGGCCGCCCGCCGCGCCCTGACCACCCTCGGCGAACGACTCGACGCCCTCGCCGAACTCACCGGCAAATCGATCCGGGCCGCCCTCGAACCCGAACCCGGCTGCGTCGTCGAGACCACCGCCGACGCCATCGCCCCGCTCACCGCGATCGGCTCACCGAGAATCGGCCTCTGCCTCGACACCTGCCATCTCGCCACCTCCTTCGAAGACCCGGCCACCGCCGTCGACGCCCTCACCGCCGCCGGAATCACCATCCCCAAAGCCCAGCTCTCCGCCGCCCTCCACGCCGAGGAACCCCACCTCCCCGCCGTACGGGACGCCCTCGCCGCCTTCGCCGAACCCCGCTTCCTCCACCAGACCCGGACCCGCGCCCCCGGCGGCGGCCTCCTCGGCACCGACGACCTCACCGAAGCCGTCCGCCCCGACGGGCCCCTGCCCGACGACCGGCCCTGGCGCTCCCACTTCCACGTACCCCTGCACGCCCCGCCCGCGCCCCCGCTCACCTCCACCCTGCCGGTCCTGCGCGACGCCCTCACCCGGCTCGTCGGCCCCTCCCCGCTCACCCACCACCTGGAGGTCGAGACCTACACCTGGCAGGCGCTCCCCGCCGGACAGCGGCCCAGGACCCGAGCCCAACTGGCCGACGGCATCGCCGCCGAACTCGCCCTCGCCCGCGACCTCCTCACCGACCTCGGCCTGAAGGAACTCCCGTGACAGCCGTCCCGCCCAAGCCGCCGGAGCCGCCCGCCGACGCCCCGGACCGGCCCACACCCCTCCTGGTCGTGGACGTCGTCGGACTCACCCCCGCCCTCCTCGACCACATGCCGACGCTGCGCAGGCTCGGCGACGAAGGCTCCCGGGCCCCGCTGTCGACCGTACTGCCCGCCGTGACCTGCGCCGCCCAGTCCACCTTCCTCACCGGAACCCTCCCCGCCGAACACGGCATCGTCGGCAACGGCTGGTACTTCCGCGAACTCGGCGACATCCTGCTCTGGCGCCAGCACAACGGACTCGTCTCCGGCGACAAACTCTGGGACGCCGCCCGCCGCGTCCACCCCGGCTACACCGTCGCCAACATCTGCTGGTGGTACGCGATGGGCGCCGACACCGACATCACGGTCACCCCCCGTCCCGTCTACTACGCCGACGGCCGCAAGGAACCCGACTGCTACACCAGGCCCCCCGCCCTCCACGACGAACTGACGTCCCGGCTCGGCACCTTCCCCCTCTTCCACTTCTGGGGCCCCGGCGCCGACCTGGTCTCCAGCCGGTGGATCGTGGACGCCACCCGTCACATCCTCGACACCCGCCGCCCCGACCTCGCCCTCTGCTATCTGCCGCACCTGGACTACGACCTCCAGCGGTACGGCCCCGAGGACCCCCGCTCACACCGGGCCGCCGCCGAACTCGACACCGTGATCGCCCCCCTGCTCGCGGACGCCCGGCGCGAGGGCCGGACCGTCGTCGTCCTCTCCGAATACGGCATCACCCGGGTCTCCCGCCCCGTCGACATCAACCGCGCCCTGCGCCGCGCCGGGTTCCTGGAGGTCCACACCCAGGACGGAATGGAGTACCTCGACGCGATGGCGTCCCGCGCCTTCGCCGTCGCCGACCACCAGACCGCCCATGTCTACGTCAAAAGGCCCGAAGACCTTCCGGCGGTACGGGAGGTCCTGGAGGGGCTGCGAGGAGTCGAGGAGATCCTGGACGACGAGGGCAAGAAGGCGTACGGACTCGACCACCCCCGCTCCGGTGAACTGGTCGCCGTCGCCGAGCCCGACGCCTGGTTCACGTACTACTACTGGCTGGACGACGCCCGGGCGCCCGACTTCGCCCGGCTCGTGGAAATCCACCGCAAACCCGGCTACGACCCCGCCGAACTCTTCATGGACCCGGACGACCCCTATGTCCGCCTCAGGGCGGCGGGGGCGATCGCCCGGAAGAAACTCGGGATGCGCTACCGGCTCGCGGTCGTCCCCCTCGACCCGGCCCCGATCCGCGGCAGCCACGGCCGCCTCCCCGCGAGCGACGACGAAGGTCCGCTCCTGCTGTGCTCCACCCCCCGCGCCGTCGAGGGCCGAGTGGCGGCCACCGATGTGAAGTCCCTGCTGCTGCGGCTCGCCGGCCTCGGCACCGCGCACCCGGAAGCACCCGAAGAAAGCGAGTAACCGTGCCCTTCCCCAGATCTTCCTCCCCTGCCTCCTCCTCTCCTTCTTCCTCTGAGGAATCGCTGCGCCGGGCGCTGGGAGTCCACCGCCGCCGCTTCCTCACCACATGTACGGCGGTGGGCGCGGCGGCCGTCGCCGCCCCCGTCTTCGGCGCCTCGCCCGCCCTGGCCCACGGCCGCGGCCGGGACGACGACGATCACGACCACGGCCATGACCGGAAGGCGCTCGTCCCCGCCGACAAGCGGGGCCTGATCCTCTACACGGTCCGCGACGCCATCGGCCGCGACCCCGGCACCACCGAGCTGCCGTCCGGCTTCCGCGAGGTCTTCCGCGAGCTGTCCCGCTACGGCTACCGCCAGATCGAGTTCGCGGGCTACGGCCAGCACGCCAACGCCCCCGGCGGCGCGAACCTGGACTCCGTCGCCGGAGCCCGCCTCCTCCGCTCCTGGCTGGACGACTACGGCCTCCGGGCCCGCGGCAACCACGGCTTCATCCCCGGCTCCTGGCCGCTCACCACCCCCGACCTCGACCGCTTCAAGCAGGCGCTGGAGATCGCCAATATCCTCGGCACGGGCCATATGGGCACCGGCGGCGACCCCACCTGGGGCTCCACCAAGGCCGAATGGGACGAGGCCGCCGACAAGTGGAACACGCTGGGCGCGATCGCCCGCCGCGCGGGCATCAAGCTCTACACCCACAACCACGACACGGCCTACGACTTCCTCCTCGACGGCGGCCCCCTCGACACCCAGGGCCGCCCCACCCGCAGCTCCGGCATCCGCAAACTGGAGTACTTCCTCCGCCACACAGACCCGAGGAACGTCTATCTGGAAATGGACGTCTTCTGGGCCCACGTCGCCCGGTACAAGTTCCACACCTTCACCGCCCACGACGGCACCCGCGTCCGCCGGATCTTCGACCCGGCCGCCCTCGTCGCCCGCCAGAACAAGCGCTACCCCCTCTTCCACGCCAAGGACGGCGTGGTGAACCCGGCGAGCGGCATGGGGTACGACATGGTCCCCTTCGGCACCGGCGACATCGACTACCGCCGCTTCTTCTCCCGCGTGGGGCAGCGGAACTTCCACAACCCGATGGTCGAACAGGACAACGCCCCGAACGGCTCGGTTCCCGGCCAGTCCCTGGAGCACGCCCGCACCGGCTACCGCAACCTCGCGACCCTCCGCCGCCACTGATGCCCCCCGCGTTACACCCCGCCGACCCCGGGTGGCCTCCCGTACCCCCTCCACCCCACCGGGAGGCCACCCACGACCGGCCGGATCGCGTCTGTCCTCCCGTCGTGCCCGTCACTACGTTCCAGGGAAACCCACACCTCTCCGAGACGGGGGAAACACATGCGTGCGCTCTCGGTGACGATCCGGTCACTCCTGCCCGTGATCCTCGCGACCGGCGCCCTGACCGCCGGCACCACCGCCCCGGCATCCGCCGGACCCGCCCAGACCTGTTACGGCGGCTCCGTCCCCTACACCTCTGCCCACAGCCCGGACTCCGGCTTCCAGGAGTGGCCGGCCAACGAGGCCACGACCGGCCCCAACTGCGCGGACATCAATATCCGCCCCACCCAGGGAGTCGAGGTCAGGGTCTGCTTGATCGCGACCGGCACCTGCAACGGCTGGACCTGGGCCCCCGCGAACAGCTGGACCGTGATCGCCTCCGGCGTACCCGACAACACGCACTACTTCCTCCGCTTCAAGGCCCCCAGCAACGGCCGCGTCGCCGACTGACCAACCCGGGCCACGCCCCCGACCGGGCTCCCCGCCACCATCCCGGGGAGCCCTCGGAAGGTCACGCACCGTAATGCCTCGTGACACCTCGGCCCGCCGCCCGCCCGGCGATCTCCGGAAACCCCCGCTCACCCCACTGACCATGGAAAACGTGGTCGATGAGCGCTCCCATCCCCTGGTATTGTTGTCCATGTCGCCAAGGGGAACACCCCCGAGGCGCTCACCTGAGTCCGGGTGGCGGAATGGCAGACGCGCTAGCTTGAGGTGCTAGTGCCCTTTATCGGGCGTGGGGGTTCAAGTCCCCCCTCGGACACCAGCATGGACGTTCACGAGATCGTCCCGAAGCGTTCACGAATTACCGGTCGAGTCATGTGACTCGCCGGTATTTCGTCGTTTCTGGGGCCTTGAGCCTCGTGATCGGCTCGATGAGGGGGTGAGGCGGTGGCGGTCCAGGTACTGCGCCTCTCACCTGCGGAAACAAGACATGCCTGCGCGACGGCTGGTAGCCGTGGCGCAGGCATGTGGAGTTTTCAGGGGGCGGAGCGCGACGGAGGTGTGTCACTCGCGTGGCGGAGGCTCGACCTGCTCGTTCGGAAGCGGTCGTGCCAGGGGCGGGGCGGAGGGCTCACCGGGTTGGGTTGCGGCGCTCTGTGTGCCGGCTTTGCGGGGCTGGATGCCCTGGTCGCGGAGGAACCGTCGGATGGCTCTGAGGTTCGCCACGAAGATGATGACGGCATTGAGCAGGGTCTGCGCGACGCGTCCGTGCGGCAGGCGGAGCTGGGGATTGTCGATGCTGTCGAGGGCGGACTTCTTGAGGTTGCCGTTGCCGCCCTCGTTCTGACTGCGCAGTCCTGACCAGGCTTCCTGCCACAGAGGGGTGAACAGGGGGTATTTCTGTCGCCACTTGGCCAACACGGTGCCCGGGACGGTGATGCTCTTCCCTCTGCAGATGTCGGGGTAGACGGGGGTGTCCCGCTTGGGCCTGGGGATGGTGGGCAGGGCTGCGGGGGTACGGACAGTGGGGGCGTCGAGGTCGACGACGGTGGACGGGCGTAGCTGGGGCCGGCGGTAGCAGGTGACCGTGGCGTGCGGCCCGAGGGCGGGGCACTGTCTGCGCTGGTCCCCTGCGGGCCCGTACTCCTTGATCTTGGTCTGGTAATTCTTCCGGGACTGGATCAGGTTGAGTGCGTGGGCGCGGTCCTCGTCCGTGCGGCTGTCGATGTATATGGCGCCCGCAGTGATGAGCGGGGCGGGCATCAGCGGGCAGTAGAACTCGCCGCCGACCAGCTGCATGCCACGGAACTCTCCCTGCCGGTCGACCCTGTCGTCGTTGTAGTGCTTCACCGCGTTGAGGCCGAGTTTGAGCAGTTGCAGATGCAGGTTGTGAGGCTTGGCCTGGGTGATGCCCCGGTCGGCGCAGAACAGTTCTTTGACCAGGCCTCGTTCGAAGGCCGGCCGGATGGCGCGCAGGGCGGCCGGACCGGGTTCGGTACCCGGGGTGCGAAGGATCATGCCGAGGCGGACCGCGGGGTAGGCGCCGGCGAGGTCGCCATCGCCATAGCCCGGGAAAGCGGTCATCCTCCGTCGTCCCCGCAGGAGCTGCCCGGTGGCGCAGCGGGCGGGGGCCTGCTGCGCCACCGGGTAGGCCACCCGCTGGGGTATCGGCCCGCGACTCGGTCCACCGGACAAGTCGGTGCGGGCCGAACTTGCCCCCGCAATGCGGAAGGGTGACGTGGGGGCATACCGGACTCGGTGCCGCGACGCATTGCAAACAATGTCGCCGAGGCCCATCCTGAGCTTCAGTCGAGTGTGTCTCGGCCGATTCGGCGGCTGAGACAAGAGGGGGCGACATGACCGGTTTCGGGACTTGGCCCGGGCATACGCCGGTGATCGGGCGTCAGAGCGTCGGAGGCCCGGGGCGCCGCTGATGAGGTTCGTCCCACTGGACCACCGAAGGGTCCAGACCGCGGTCATCGGAGACAGGTACTCCGGCTACCCTGTGATCCTGCCCATGGATCATCACGAACTGGACCACTGGCGCAAGCTGCACCCCGACTACACCTACTGGTGCGGGATCCAGCTGGGCGGCTGCGGCGGTGAGTTGAGTGACCGGCGCTACACCGGCAAGGTGTGCCACTTCGCCCACCACCCCAATGCCGTGTGCCATCGCACCGCCAACGGTGAGTCCAGCGCCGATCACCTCTTCATCAAGCGCGGTGTGGAGCGACTGCTCGAACGGCAGGGTGTGCCGGGCAAGGTCAGCATCCGGGATCTCGGCGCCGGCCCGGGCGGTGCCGTGGATCTGCTCGCTCCGGGCATACGACTCCGAGTGAGGTTCCAGCTCGGTGCTCTCGACTTTCCGGCCTGGCGTCACGCTGCCGACAAGTTCGACGAGGACGCCGTCGGCGTGGACTGGATCTTCGCGCAGGACGGTCCGGTCACCCGGGAGCTGCTGGACCGTCAGGGCTTCCTGCTCCGGGTCCGCCTCGTCACCCACGGCGGAGAGCGTCGCGTCCACATCGGACTGCAGACACACGGACATTCGCTGCACTGGGCGCCGTTGGAGGAGTGCACGCTGTCGCCGACGGGCCTGCTCACCCCACACTTGGAGAGCGTGCGCCCGTCCCGGCTCCGTCCCGAACCCGCAGGCTTCCCCGTCCAGGGTGCTCTGGTCTTCGCTCCCGTACCGGGCGGCGAGGCCATGGATAGCGGGCCCGTTGTGGTCGGCGGGGATCGGCGTCTGCTTGCCGCTTACGTCAAGCCTGACGGCGGCGCGGTCACCCGGGCCTTTCTCTCCGTTCCCGCGGACACTGAAATCCCGCTCGCGGGGCAGGTTTACCGCGTGCCTGACGGAGCGCGTGTTCTTGTGGCGGACGGCGGAACGGGTTGGATCGTGGCCGCTGAGCGCTTCATCCGCCTGAACGCCGACCAGGCACAACGCACCGGGCTGTGGTCACCTCCCTCTGTCCCGGCCGTTGCATGCGAACGGTCTCCTGTGGGTGGGCCAGGCCAGGCCGGCGCACTCGCGGAGAGTTCCGCCGACGCTTCGAGGTCCACGTCCACGGCCGGGACCGCGGCTGACGACGATGGGCCTTCGGGCGGGGCGAATCACCGGCCTGGGAACAGCAAGCGGGCCAGGGACCTGATCAGTCAGCTTCGCCCGCTCGAAGGCGCTCTGGGAGAGGCAGCCGGGAAGCAGGTCACCCGGGCCATCAACGGCGCCGAGTTGTGGCTGGCCGCTGCGGCGAACGATCGTGGAGGCGCGGCGAACGAGGGTGGTCGGCATGTGCGGCAGTTGGAACTCGCGCTCAGGGCCGCGAGACGCGACCTGCGGCTGGAAGACGAGGCGCTTCCCTCGGTGCGCCCGCTCAGTCCCTGAGGGCGGCATCGGTGAGCCTTCCCGAACCGGGTGTTCCGTGCGACCCGATCGGCACCGCAAGGGCGGAGGCGTCGAGGAATCCGGGGTTGCCGTGCGAGACCGGGGCGGGGGTCTCGCACGTGCCGAAGTTCACCGCGAGGCTGCGGGCCGGCGCGGCCAAGTGCTGACTGCTCCGGGAGTAGTTGCAGTTGGAGACGTATGTCAGTGGTGCCGGATAATCTGCGGGGGTGTATGAGATGACCGACCCCGTGGCGGCCCGGCAAGCCGCCATCGCGGCTGAGAGACGTCGGCTGGCCGAGCAGAGGCAGCGACGTGAGGCTACCCCCTCGCACGGCACCAGTGGATTCGTCGTTCGTAAGTGGCGGTGGCTCGGCGTGAACGGCGCCGAAGCCGTGAGCGCCGTGCAGGAAGTGCTGGAGGAACTGCAGCAGGCGAACGGCGGTGAAGGTGCGGACGGCGGCGGTCATCACAAGAAGGAGCTGCGCAAGGCGGTCGAGGGTTCTCCCGCGGCGGACACTTTGCTGCCCGCAGTCGGAGCACTGCTGAGGCAGTGCACGCCCACGGACGTCCTGAGGCACCTTCGGACTCTGCACGCCGCAGGAGTGGAGTGGCTCACACCTGAGGGGACGGACCGCCTGGCGGTTATCTGCTCCACCGCCCCCAGTCTGTTGCTGGCCCGCTCGTCCCGAAGCCTGACCGGTGGGCCCGCTTACTCGCTGTTCACCTCGGTCGCCATGGGCGGAGCCGTGCCCGTGCCCAGGACACTGCTTCCCGAGGTGCTCCGTTGGGCTCCGCTGCCCGTCGTCGACGACCTTATCGAGCACGGCGGGATCCTGCCGGAGGACGACCCGTGGGCGTACCGGGGCGACGACGAGGCACTCTACCTGCGTGCCCGACTGGTGCCGGGGCAGGTGACGCGGGACGAGGCCCGTGCCCTGGACTGGACGTGGTTCCTGCGTCGCGAGGAATTCGTGTCCGGCGAGGAACCGGACACCGACGGGTCCGCTGCCGACGGCCGGCCGGACGTCTGGGACCTGCTGGTCGAGGTATCCGTGGGAGACACCACGCGCCTTCAGGAGCTGGATGCCGCGCTTCCCCAGGAACAGCGCATCCAGCTGCGCAATCTCAAGGCCGGATCCCACGAGGGGAACTGGCCCCGGAACTTCCTTGCCGACCGCGGCCTGTGGGCGCTGATGTCCACGCTGTGGGACCCCCAGTCCACCGTCGATCCGCGGCTCAGCGACTTCCATGCCTGGACGGCCATTCGCAGAGCGTACGACCTTGTGATCGAAGGCCGCGTGGAGGAGGCCGGACGGCAGTCCGCGGCATTCGACCGCCCGTCGAAGCCTGGCAGGAAACCTCCGCCGAGTATGCGGGGCATTCTGCCCGAAGCCCTCAACATCGCTGCCTACGCCGCTCTCGCACGTGAGGATCTGCCGGACGCCGAGGCGTTGACGGAACGCGCGGTGGCGCTGACCGACGAAGCGACGGGCAACCTTCGGCTCATACGCGTATGGTGCTCGACGCCCAAGAACAGCCGTGATCCCCTCACCAATCCGTACCTGGATCTCGGCCTGCCGCACGGCTCCGCCGACTGGGAGACCCGATACCGCGAGCTCGTCCGCGAGTCACGCTTCGACACGGCGAAGTACGCGCGGCTCAACATGATCCGCGGTCGTCTCGACCAGGCGCGCCGGAACGAAGCCGGAGATGCGGTCTTCTTCAGGTTGCCCTTGACCCACTCGGTCTACGAGGCACCCGACGACGTGCCGCGGTCCATGGTCCCGCCGTTGGAGCCCTTGCCGCGGCGCACACCCGCCACCAGCGGGGCGGACATGGAGGCCGTGCGTGCGCGGGCCGCCGTCGAGCTCCTCCAGGACTTCCGTACCACGCCACCACGTCTTGACCGCCACCGATCCAGGTAGTGGTCGCACACGCCGTCCGAGAACACCCTTCGCCAAGAGAAGTCAGGCCACTCAGCGATGCCGCACACGCACCGACGTACCAAGATCAAGAAGCGCCCCAACAAGGCCGAGAAGCGTCTCAGGTCGCACAAGGTGTGTCCGCACTGCGGGCAGATCCGCCCCGAGGCCACGCAGAAACGTCCGAAACCCACCGCGACGGCGATACGCCGGGTGAAGAAGGCCGGACAGTCGCAGCGGACGGCATGGTCGGCCTCCGAACCACTCGACGCCACTCAGGTGATCAAGGGCATCGTGGCTGCCATACCGGCGGCACTGGCAGAACTCGGCGAGGAGCACCTCGCAGGAGGAATGAACAGCGCGCTGCCCCAGGCCGTCCGGACCGCAGTCATCGCAGAGTTCCGCACCCGCGCCCAGTTTGTCGGCAGGCTGTGCGAGATCGACGCGCTCCTCCACGCGCAGGGCGCTTCCCGAGCCGTGGCGGATGCCATGACCGAGCACCTCGGCCAGCTTCAGCTGCGTCGGGTCACGGACACCGATTCACCGGAACTGTTCGTGGTGACCGAGGGACAGGGCGAGCACTTCGAGGTCCTGCGACCCGCCTACATGGACGAGGCCACCGGCAAACTCGCCCTCGCCGGCCAGCTGCGTCGCGTGGAGATCACCGGCGACGGAACGAACGGCACGGAGGGGGGCCGATGACCGCGACGGGCATCGACTTTGGAACGACCAACTCGGTGGCCGCTCAGTGGAACGGCGCATACGTGGAGGTCATGGAACTCGGCGGCTACGGACTCGACGCCGACTGGCGAAGGCCCGGCTTCGAGTGTCTCTTCCCCTCCGTGGTGGGCACCAGCTCGCTGCGTCCCGGAACGCTGTTCGGCTGGGAGGCCAAGCTCCGTTCAGAGAGCGCCGTGGAAGCGTGCAAGCGCATGCTCCGTGACGAACAACTGCTCACGATCGGCAACCGGCGCTTCGCGGCGACCACGGCTGCCGCAGGAGTGTTCCGCACCATGGCCAGGGTGGCGGAGGAGGAGGCGGCCACCGATATCACACCGGCCGTTGTCACCGTCCCGGCTAACGCGACGGGCGCAGCGCGCTACCGGACACGCGAGGCGGCCAAGGTCGCGGGCGTCGCCGTACAGGCCCTGCTCAACGAGCCGACGGCAGCAGCCATCGCGTACGCCCACGCCCTTGAGGAAAGCGGGGAGTTCCTGGTCTTCGACTGGGGCGGCGGCACCATGGACTCCACCATCCTGCTCCACGAGGACGGGTTCTTCGACGAGAAGGCGTCCCGCGGAGTCAACCGCCTCGGTGGGATCGAAATTGACGAACGTCTCAAACGTCTGATTCTCGAACGGGCACCGCGACGCCGTCAGTGGACTCCGTCCGAACAACGCCAGTTCGGGCTCGACATCGAGCGATCGAAGATCCTCCTGTCGCAGCAGAGCAGCGTCCACGTCATCACCCCCGACGGCAACGGCGTGGAGATCACCCAGGACGAGTTCTCCGAGGAGATCCAGGACCTCATCTCCCGGGCCCTGAACCCCGTCGAGGCCTGCTTGGAAGACCTCCGCATGGAACCGGGTGAGCTCACCGCCGTCCTGATGATCGGGGGGAGCAGCCAGATCCCGGCCGTACGAGCTGCGGTCACCGAGGCCCTCGGATGCGTGCCGGTCGGCGCGGACCTGTGCAACCCGATGACGGCCGTGGCCGAGGGCGCCGCGATCGCGGCCGCTTCCCTGAACGGCGAACTCGACAGCATCGTCCAGGTTGTCAACGCCCATGCCCTGGGCACGGTGACGACCGAGCGCGGTGGTCGGCGCAGTTTCAGCACCATCATCCCGCGGAACCAGCCGCTTCCGCAGATCCGCAAGAAGTCGTACACACCGACGAAGGACAACCTGGCGTCTCTCCAGGTCGAGGTGTGGGAGGGCGACCCGGACAAGCCGGTCGACCACCCGGACAATGTCCGGCTCACTGTGCTCACCCTCGAGTACAAGAGGCGATGCTCAGCGCAGGACGGAACGTTCGAACTCGACTACACCTACACCAAGGAAGGGCTGCTCGAAGTCAAGGCGACGCTCGCCAAAACAGGCGAGGTCGTTCTCAACGAACCGGTGTCGAGCTTCGGCACCACCGGGGCATCGCCCGAGGTCGAGAAGGAACTGGCTCACCTGATGTCCCTGCGCGTGGCACCCCATCGCAGCGCCCCGTTGCCCACCCATCCTCACCGGACCAAGCCCGACGTCCCCTCGGCGCAGGCAGGTCCGAAGCGTGGCAAGGCGTCCCCCGAGGCCCTGGCGCGTCTCGCTGCCACGGCTGACAACCGTCCACTGGTGGTCGACGGCTCGAACCTCGCCTGGATCTCCAGCGCCAGCCGGCCCGCCGGTGGCCGACCGCGTTTCGCCATCCTGGAACAGGGCGTCGCCGCCCTGCAGCGCCGCTATCCCGACCGGGACATTCACGTAGTCGTTGACGCGACGCTGCGCCACGACGTGGCCGAGGAGGAGCGAGCGGTCGTGCAGGCGGCGATCGACGCACGCCAGGTGGTACAGCCCCCGGCCGGTACGGAAGGGCGCGGAGACGCACTCGTCATCGACATCGCCAATGCCGTGGACGGGGTTATCGTCTCGAATGACAACTTCGCTCCGCTCCAAGCCTCCAACCCCTGGCTGCGAACCTCCGGGCGCATGCTCGGCGCGACGCTCTCCCAAGGGGTCTGGGTCTTCAGCTCACGGATTCCACCGATCAACAACGGTGCGCGCTACAAGAGATGAACACCTCGGCCGCCGCAGCCCGGCTGGTCGGCAGGGAGGAGGCCCTATTCACATCAGTGGCCGGTGCTCTGGCACCACGGCTGCATGGGCATCGAACGGTCCATCGGCATCGACCTCGCCTTGGCACAGAGCGGAGCACGCTCCAAGCCGAGTGAAACAGGCGTGGACGTCATCAATGGGCACGGCGTCGTGATCGCATTTGCGGCTGGACCCGTGGCCTCGACGAGACGATGTCATGGCTGACCAGGACAGCCGTCGACGGATCGACCCTGGGGTTCGTCGATGCACGGCTGGTCGTCGACAACCCGGCTGGCCAGCGGCCGTGCGAAAGGCAGGTCGGCCAGCGGTACGGCCGTCGGAAGTTGAGCGCGAAGCACCAACCAGAGCTCTCCCCGACAGGCCGGAGCGCTGCTGCAGGAGGCTGCAGGAGTCGGGCTGGACCTACGACGACGGCAGGGGCGGGCCGCCGACCGGCGGTCGGGTCTTCTCCGAGTGCTACCCCGTACACGACCCTGGTCGGAGCCGCCGAGCTGGGCTACGACCAGGAGCGCCCCACGTACAAGCGTCGACCGGCACGAGTTCCGACGGCACAGTGGTGGGCGGTACGGGCGGCGGAGTGCGACAGGCTGATCGGGTACATGGCGGGCCTGGCCACCGCTGATCCGCCCCTCCTGCTCTCCTCCCACCCGGTCTCCCGTCAACTGCGCTCCGAGCCCACACCCCAGAAGGCGGCCGACTACAAGCATCGGGAGGACCTCATCGACGCGCTGCTCTGTGCGTGGACGGCCGCACTGTGGTCCCGGCACGGACTGGCGCGCTGCCAAGTACTCGGAGCGGACAGCTCACTGCCCCGGGGACAGGCGCCCACCATCACCGTGCCTGCCCGCCCTGAGCAGCGGCGGGACCGTGGAGCGAGGTGAACCGAGGCAACTCAGCTGCTCGACGGACCGTCGCCGGCGGCGTCACGGCGCAGATCGTCTTCTTTTCCCCGTCACGTGTCGAGTGTGAACAGGCGACCGACCAACTCCGGATAGGGGAGACCTGCTTCGGCGAGCATCTTCCTGAGAGCTTCCGGCGGGCCCTTCTGCAGCGGGGTCGGAGAACCCACGCGGCCGGGTGCCGCGGAAAGGTCGCCGCCGCTGAACCGTGATTCCGGTGTGGCAGGGAGTCGTACCTGGTAGGTGCGCCAGACACGTGCCGGGGGATTCAGCAGGACCAGGTAGGGATCCGCCCACGCCATGAAGGCCCAGCGGTTCTTGCTGCGGGCTCGTACGAGCACGCCGTCGGTGTGGTGCCGTCCAAGTCGTTCGGCGGCCTTGGCCACGACCGGAAGCGGATTGCCGAAGGAGCCCGTGATCTCCCAGATGCCGTCCTCGCACGTGACCGACCAGCCGACCGCGGTGAGCCCCTCGACCACCTCCGCGTAGGGGTCGTCCTCCTGTGCCAGGGTGATGAGTCTGTCCACTTCGCTCCAGGGGGCGACGCGGGCGAGCGCCTGGTCCGGCGGGATCATCAGGTCCTCCGCCTCGGCGGGCTCGGCACGCGCGATCAACGCCTTGCTGGTGTGCCAGGCGCGGGCGGCCAGTACGTCGTGCTCGCCGCCGCCGGTGATAGTGGCGTCCTGAGCAAGCAGTGTCATCACCACGGCCGCCACCGCGTCCAGTCGTGGCCGGGTCTCCGGCGGAGCGTCATGGTCCGCCTCGCCCCGCATGTCTTCGGAACCGAGTGCTTCGAGGAGGCGGCTGAGTCCGTCGCGCCAGCTCTGGTCCTGCTCGTCCCAGACTCCGGCGGCCAGGAGCTGGACGTACAGGTTGGCCACGAGCAACCACACTGGAACCGGTGCCGCGGCTGAACCGTCAGGGCCCGTGAGCGCCCCGACCCAGCGCTGGGCCCAGGCGCGACAACGGGCACGCTGCCCTGGCGCGACGTAGAGGGTGAGCGGCTCGCTCGTGGTGGGTAGGTCCGCCTCCTCCGTCTCATCCTCGTGTTCTTCATCGTCCTCCTCCCGCACGCCAACGGTGACCGCCGACACGATCCACCGCGACGAGGGTGCCTGCGGCAGGTCGAGCTGCGAGGTGCCGAACGCCAGATCCGTCAACGGTGCTCCGATCATCCGGCGGCAGTCGGCAAGGTAGGTGTCCCAGCGGTCGGCGCCGCTCGAAGTCACCGAGCCCGCTGCCGCGTCTCCCGCCGGGCTCACCCGAGGAGCGGACGCTGCGGCGGTGAGCTCGCGCAGGCGCAGCAGGTCGGTTTCGAAACGGCGTGCGGCACGCTCGTCGGCGAACAGGGCCTGCGCTGTGTAGTCGTATCTCAGCCGGGGACCGCTGTCGGCACTGTGGCCTCGTGCGCAGTGCACGGGGCTGTAGACGAAGACGACGGCGGATTCGGCGGTTGTGCCGTCAGGACGCGTGCACGTGGCGCGAACCGCCGCACCAGGAACCTCCGGCAGCGGGAAGAAACAGGCCGACGCCCCCGCCGGAATGGTTCCGGTCCGCGTCCAGGAACCCGGTGAACCGTCCGGAGACGTGCTGATCACTACGGGCAGGGGCTGGGGGCGTGCCAGAGAGACGTGCAGGCCTTCGCTGTCCGTCTTCGCGCCCAGCAGGACGAGCGTGTGACCGGTGGACTCGAAGGGTCGAATGGTGCGGCCCGTCAGGCTCGCGAGTGAGGTGATGCGCCCCTGATCGGGAAGCAGCGGCGCGGTGTCGGCGGCGAGTACGGCGAGCTCGCAGTTGCCGCCGTCCCGGGTGGTAGTGCACAGCGCGGCACGGGTGAGGTTCGGGCTCCCGGTGAGAGCGTAACGGCGGCCGTCGGCCTGCCATTCGACGAACTTGCCGTGCCGCATCCGAGTCTCCTCGAGAAAAAGCGGATCTGCGCGTCGAAGCCTCCAAGTGCCCTCTTGATCGCTCCGGCGTCGTAGCTGGACCAGCGAGGCTGGAGCCCGATGATGGTGCGGCGGGGTGTCAGACGGCTGACCAGCCCGCTGAGGGCATGACCGGCCTCGTCGACGAACGGGGCGTATGCATGCAGTTCGTCGACAGGACCGCGCGGCAGTTGGTCCAGCAGACTCTCCTGAAGATTGTGCAGAAGCCGGGCACCTGATTCCGGTCCGGCCGGGGCGTTGACATGCCGTTCGGTCAGAAGGGCAGCCAGTTCCATCAGGTGACTCGCCGACCAAGGGGCCAGTTCCACGGCGGAGGGCAGTGCGTCCAACCAGTCGGCGAGGTCGTCCAGGAGGGGATGGGAGTCGTCGTCCTCGGTCTCCAACACCGTCCACAGCTCGTCGTTGGCACCCCAGCCGGACAGCGTCGGGTTCCCCGACCCCACTGCGAGTCGACAGGCGTGTTCCCCGATCAGAAGGACGACCTTGGGGTGGAACGCACGCTGGCAGGAGGCCAGGCCGTGCAGATAACTGCGGCCAGCCATGCGCACATCGACCGGGTCGTACAGCCCTTGGGTCGCGTCACCGATCACCGCCGTGCGGGCACCCAGAGCACGGGCGACGGGTATGGCGACCTTCTCTAGGAAGGGAAGATCAACTGTGAAACCCAGGAAGAGCGCTTCGTGCAGCGCCTGCTGATCGCTGCGTTCGCTCCACTCCCTCAGCAGCGTGACGGGGGATGCGAACCGGGTGTGCTGTGCCGCGCTCATGGGTTCGTCTCCAGGATTCGCCGTCCCTCCGTGGTGACGGTGTGGCATTCGTTGCGGACGGCGAAAAGCCCCAGCTGTGCTGCCAGGAAACCCAGTTGGGGGATGCGGGTGCCGATGTCGGAGTCTCCTTCGTCACCGGTCTTGAAGTAGCGCTCGTTGCGAAGGTGCAGACGGGAGAAGATCTTCAGCCCGCCGGTCGCGGGGTCGGTGCGCAGCTTCGCGAGGGCGACTCTGCGGGACTGGGCGAGCATGTCGTCCACCAGCCGGGCGGCCAGGTCGCGGACCGGCCGGTCGGCGTAGTCGACGATGAGGCCGTCGACCCATGTCGGGTCGAGGAACTCGGCCCAGCGCCGCTGACGGCCCAGGAAGACGGCTCGTACGTCGCCGGGCAGATGCTCCTCTCGGGAGCGCAGCGCACCCACCATCAGGAGCAGCACATTGCTCATCGGGGCATCGGCACCCTCCGTCAGGAGTTGCCGTTCGACAGGCAACAACTGGCCTGCCGCGTTCTTCAGCGGAGGAAGGTCGTCCAAGACCCCCCGTACATTCGCATTCGGGGCCTGTTGCGCCAGCCAGTCGCGTAGTTCCTCGGCCGACCGGTCGGCCTCGCCGTCCTTGGAGCCGACATCGGCCACCAGCGCCGCCCAAAGCCGACGCCAGGCACCGACGGAGTAGTGACGCAGCAGCACCCCGCGCCAGCCGGCCGTCTCGGGAATCACCGCCAGAACGGGATCCGTTGTCGCCTCGCCGCCGAAGGCGACCGCGGAGCGCAGCGTCTCCTGATACCCGTGGCCCTCATGACCGTGAAGATCGATCGCCCGGCCGAGGATACGGAGGGTCGCACGCCGAGTGCGGTCGGACGCCTCCCAGTCTCCCTGCGCGTGGGTTCCTCCACCGCGAGTTGCGGTCAGCACGTCCGTCAGCCATTCCTGCTCGGCCGCACACGGGACACCGAGAGCCGCCTGCCCCGCCGTCTCCAGGTCGGCGAAGGACACGACGTCCCTCGCTGCGAGAGACAGCAGAGGGGCGAAGAGCTCCTTGACCGCGGGAGGGCACGGGTGCCTGCCGGGTCTGAGCACTCCGTCTCGGACATCCACGGTACCGAGCACCGTGGCGGGCCCGCCATACTGATCCCAAAAGCCCCAGCGGCGGGGTGAGTACGACTGGCTCAGATGCTCCTCGTCGGCGGCTCGCGCGAGTTCCAGTTCCTCAGTGCAGAAACGCCGCACTCGATCGACCCCGTGGGCAAGCAACGCTGGATCCGTCTCCGTGTGGTGCTGGAGCGCGGCCAGCAGGACCTCGCTGCGGCGGACAGCCCGGCGGCACGCGGTGATGTCCCACGCGTTCCGTTCCGCCTGCGCCGCGATCGCCGCATACAGCGAGTGGTAACGGATGTAGCGGGTCACGGTGGACACTCCGGGAACCAACCGGTCCACGGCTCGCATCACCGGGCCCTCCACCGCCAGGGGATACCGCCCGGACCGCACGCCCAATCCTGCGAGTGCCCATGCCGGCCCACGCACATCCGCTGTCACTTGCCACCCCTTGTCGGCTGCCGGAGCGCTGCATCGGCAGGAGGTACTGACTCTGCCTCAGGGTAGATGCTGACTTCGGGCGAGAGGCCAACAGAGTTTACGAATTGGGTATTTGTAACGCCCGAGTTGAGTTCGATGCTAACGCAAGCGATCGTTTGGGAGCGCTGTGGTCAGGGCGACTCTGAGGCTGCTAAGCGGGCCGTCGGCGGTCCGCGATCTTTCGCAGCGTGCGATTCCCGCGTGCTCAATGGGTCTCTCGTCGGCCCGCACCACGAGCCGCCGGTCCCGGCCAGATCATTGCAGGTGGGCGCCGTGCCTCCGTGGTGAGATCGTCAATTCACCGGCAGACAGAGCCCGCAGCTGCATACACGACGTTCATGCCGCTCTTGTCGGACGTCAGCCGTACGCTGTTGCTGGAAAACAAGGGGGAGACGATGACTGACCATCGCAAGGCAGCGGTTCCGGTGTGGACGCTGGCAACCGATGACGTCCGGGTGCCGGCTGTGGTCGGAGACGGGCTGATGACGGCTGAGCGCCTGGCTGAACTGCGCGGCGTGCTGGCCGCCCTGGCCGACGCGCCGATCGCCACACTCGAGGTGCATCCGCTGCCCGACAAGCTCGACCGCAGCCGAGGTATCCCACTCGATGCCGCGAGTCCCCTGGCGCAGCACCTGTCGCAGTTCATCACGCAATCGACGCGAAGTTCCCTTACGGCGGCCAGGGCGACCGCTGCTGGCGAAAACCTGTATCGCATGGTGGTTCCGGCGAAGGTCGCGGCCCAGTTCGGTCAGGGTGTCGTTCGCCCGATGGCGTCGAAGGCGGCGGCCGGTGGCATCCACAGCGCACTTGTGAACTCGACGGGCATCGCTGCTAATGCGACGTTCGTCCCAGTCGGTAAAGCGGCGGCAGCAGGGGCGGTCGGCGGAGCCGGTGCGACAGCCGGCGTCGCGGCCGTCGGCAGCGCGGCGCTCACCGTGGCCGCGCCGCTCGTGCTCATGGCCGTAGCGGTGGGCGTCAGCGCGCATGCCGACTACAAGCGCCAGCAGGCTATCGAGCACATCAGAGTGCCCGCATGGGAGCTGCGCGGACGAGCCACCTCAGGGGCACAAACGCACCTCATCAAAACAGTTGCGTGCGCATATTCTCGGGGGATGATCTTGCGACTCGCGGGAACCTCAACATCAATCAGCCCTGTTGCGGCTGGTCAAAGGATCTCGTGAACGACCCACCGGCTAAGACCCCAGCTGAGCTAGGGTTTTTTGCTCTTCTGGGCTGTGGCGTGACCAACCACGTGATCAACTGCCCAGGGCTCACTGCGTCGGACGCTGGTGGCGGTACAGGCGGTCCACAGCGGGGCATCCCGAAGGCAGCGGTGAGTCAGGCCTCCGTCACACGCCCGATTCCCGTGGGGTCCCGCACTGAGTCCAGGAAGCGGAGCCACTCGTCCGGCCAGTCACCCAGCTTCATGTCCGAGCGTGCCACGATCTTTCCCGGCCTCGTGGTCGGACTGGATGCGTTCGGGGAGCAGGATGCCAAGGCGGCCGAGCTGTGCCCGGTAGATCGAAGGGTGCTCGGACACCTGGTCGGGGGGAAGTCCGTCCACGGTCAGGTTGCCGGTCCACAGGTGGTCACGGTGGGCGTAGGTGGATTCGAAGCTGACTCGCTTCCCGCCGGGCTCCAGTTTCCAGCCCTGGTCATGGAAGTGGGCGATGCGGTCGCTGCCGCAGACGAACGAGCGGGTTGCCTGGATCAGGATCCACTGGGCAAGTTCGGTGTCCTTGGCGGCGGGCCTGCCGCAGGTGCGGGCCATCTGCCAGAGCCAGGGCCATTCGACGCCGGGGCTCAGGGGGCCGATGACAGCCACCTCTCCGATCCGCCGGTGGGCGAGGTGGTGGGTTGTGTAGCCGAAAACCGCACCGAACATGGCGAACACTGTGACCCGACTGGTTCCGGTGAGGCCCTCGTCATTGCTGCTCATTGTGGCAACCCTTGGCTGTGGCGATCCGGGCGCCTCGGCTACGCCCGGACCGCTTCCGTTCGGCGGGAGTGGATCAGCAGCCGTCGCCGTCACCGCAGCACGCGGGCGGGTTGCAATCCTTCGCCGCCCCCCACAGGCGGTCATCGACGTAGAAGCCGGCCGCCTTGACGCGGTCCGCCACGGAACCGATCGGCGGACGGGTACGGACGCTTGCCTTGGGCTGGTGGTGCAGGAAGAAGCCGAACTGCCCCTGGCACCAGGTCGCGTAGTCCTGCGTGTGCAAGGCGAACGAGTGCCATCCGGGATCGACGGTCGTCGACGGAGTCATGTCGAACGCGCGGGTGTCGCCCATGACCTTGAGGAAGGCAAGGGCCTGGTCGACGATCCTGCGGGCGGTGGACGGCTCGTGCCCGTACTCCTCCGCGCAGAACTCGGACACCTTCTCAAACAGCTCGGGACTGACGAGGTCCCGTCCGTGCCGTAAGGCGAGGGGGGACTCCAACATGGTTGTCCCGACGTGCGGTCGGCCGTTCCCCGGTGGGCGGGCTCCGGGTACCGGATGGGCCGGTGGCGGGCGGAGCTGTCCGGGCTGATGGGTCAGGCACTCCCACCCATCGCCGTCGAGCTCCGGGGCCTCTGCCGTCTTCGCCCTTGCCATGTCGCGCCCTTCCCGATTGCTTCTGAGGTCGAGACGACCCTAGGAACCGGGGTATCCAGGCAGCCATGTTCTTGCACAGACTTGCACGCGAACTATCCGAGAGCGGTGATCGCTTCCGAGATCAGAGCCCGAGCAGGCGCACCGTGCACGGCGATCTTGGACAGCTCGGAGAAGGCCTTCGAGTAGGCGGCAATCTCGCTCGGCGCCGTGACGTTCACGGCTGCCGTCAGCAGTTCGACGCTCGCTTGTCGGTTGTCGAACAAATAGAAGGCCTCCAAGGGCCAGACACGCCGTTGAGCCGTGAAGGGGATCACCCCGAGACTCACGTGCGGCAGGGCCATGACCGCCAGCAGGTAGCCGAGTTGACCGGCCATGGTGGCAGCGTCGCCGATGCGGTATCGGAGCACCGTTTCTTCCACGAGCAAGGCGAACCGGTGGTCGCCTTCATGAAGAACGCGTGAGCGCTCGATTCGGGAGGCCGCTGCCGATTCGGAGTCATCCGGGGTTCCCTGAAACGCGGCGATCGTGGACAGCAGGGCCGCCGCGTATGTCTCCGTCTGGAGCATCCCCGGGACTACGTTCGAGCAGTACACGCGGAAATGACGGGTTCCCTCGTACAGGGGAACGACTTCCTCTTGCGCTCTGCGCATCCCGTGGCGGTGGAGCTTCTGCCAGTGCACGTACATCTGATCGGCTTGCCGATTCGCCGAGATCAGGTCGGCGGTCTGATCCTCCGCTCCACAGGCCGTGCACCAAGCGCGGATGTCGGCGTCGGACGCGGGAGTCTTGGCCCGTTCTATGCGTGAAGACTTGGCTGGACTCCAGTTACACCGAAGAGCCAACTCGTGTCCGGTCAACTCTGCATCTCGACGGAGAGCCCCAAGGCGGGCGGCGAGGGCTTCGCGGGCGGCCTGGGCGCTGGATGAGGGGGATGCGGACATGAATTGGCTCTTCTGGCTTCGTGGGGTTAGACCGAGTACTTCTCGTGCGGGATGCCGCGCTCCCAGACCGCTTCGAACGCGGCCGCCGCCATGTGGGCCACGGCCGGCTCGGAGCGAACCTCCCAGCCCGGCTCGGACCAGTTTCCGTCTCCGGAGAAGTGGTTGAAGAGCGTGATTTCTCCGTCGAACACCCAGCAGTCGTTTCCAGGAAGCGCGATGTCCGACGCCTGGCGTCTGGGCAGCCAGCGGACCAGTTCCCCGGCGTGGAGGTTGACCACAGTGCCGACGTGCTCGTACCGGATGTAATCCGTGACCGGTTCCGAGACAACCCGAGCGCGGCGAACCACTACGCCTCGGGCCACAGTGCCGCGAATCAAATCAACCCACGGTGCCCAGTAGGCAGACGCCGGGTCTACGTCGCGCCGGCTCGTGCGCTTCCAGTACTCATAGTCCTCCGCTTCGTCGCCGACGCCGTACGAGTCGCGCATCTCCAGGTGCACGGCCGAGTGCTTGGATGCCGCCAGGAGTTCGTTAAAGCCCGGCTCGTTCTGCGACATCACACGCCTCCCTGAGCATCGGCACCATGCGGGCCGGGATCCGAATTACGGCTTCGTTCGGAGGGATGCCCGGGGCATGTCCGGGAGCCTCGAACACCGCGCACTCGGCCTCCAGCTTCTCATCCGGCTTCAGGCCCTGAAGCACCAGCTCCCTCTCTTCTTCGTCCACCCATACGGTGGGGGATCCCTGCTGCCCAGTGTCCGGATCAATCCCGATGAACCGCAGTGCCATGACTGCCTCCGGTGTCGAGTGGCTTACGTCAGCTTGCACGAGCTTCGTCGTGAGTGTGAGGCAGCGTCAAGGTCGGCGAGCGTCCGGACGGTCGATGCAGAGCGGTTCTCAGCCAGCCTGGGGCCCCGCTGTGAAGGAACTGGTGCCCGAGTGGAGAGTTCGAGTCCCCCTCGGGCACCAGCGGTATTTCGTGCGACCCGGAGCTGCTTGACAGAACTCCCGGTACGGATGTGTCCGGGCTGGAAGTTCTTCGTTTGTCCGGAACCTCGGCTCGGGCGGGCGCCCGTCGCGGGGCCCGCCCGGGGGTGGGTCAGCCGTTGTAGGGGGCCGCGACGTCCAGGACCCAGGTCACGCCGAAGTGGTCGGTCAGCATGCCGTACAGCGGGGCCCATGCCGCGGGCTCCAGGGGGCGCACTACGTTCGAGCCGGCGGCCAGGCGGTGCCAGAGGGCGCTGATCTCGTCGGTGTCCTCGCCGCGTACGGAGACGAAGAACGGGTCGGTGCCCTGCTCGTGCGGCATCGCCGAAGGCACGTCGTAGGCCATGACACGGAAGCCGTTGTCGGCGACGACCTGGCCGAACATCACCCAGTCCGCCTCGTTCTCGTTCTGAACGTTGCCCGCGTCCTTGTAGGTCACCGCGACGGTGTGGCCGCCGAAGACGGACTGGTAGAAGTCCAGCGCCTCGCGGGCCGAGCCGCGGAAGTTCAGATGCGTGGTGGTGGTGACGGACATGGTCTGCTCCAAGCTTGAAAATGCGCCGGATGAGGCACATGCGATGGACGGGCGGGAGGCCCCTCCGTGGGATCTGTGCGGGAGCATGGCACCAGTACAGGACAGGATGTGTCCTGTACTGGCGGCATGATGGAGGCATGCAGAAGACGTCCTCGCGGCTCCTGACCCTGCTCTCCCTGCTCCAGGTGCGACCGGAGTGGAGCGGAGACGACCTGGCCGAGCGGCTGGACGTCACCGTGCGCACCGTGCGCCGTGACATCGACCGCCTTCGCGCGCTGGGCTACCGGGTCGCCACGGACAAGGGCCCGGGCGGCGGATACCGGCTACGTCCCGGATCGCAGCTGCCGCCGCTGCTCTTCGACGACGAGCAGGTCGTCGCGCTGGCCGTCGCGCTGCAGAGCGCCGCCCACCCCGCGATCGCGGAGGACGCCGACCGGGCGCTGGCGACGATCCGGAACGTCCTCCCGCCGCGCCTGCGGCAGCGCGTCGACGCGCTGCGTATCACCGGTGTACGCCGGCCCGGTCCCGGTGCCCCACCGGCCCGGGCCCTGGATCTGCTCACCACCGTGAGTACCGCGATCCAGCGCCGCGAAGTACTGCGCCTGGACCACACCTCGCACCAGGAGGCAGAACCGCGGCCACGCCGGGTGGAACCCCATCACCTCGTGGCCTGGCGTACCCACTGGTATCTGCTCGCCTGGGACCTCGACCGCGACGACTGGCGTACCTTTCGCACCGACCGCATCACCCCGCGTACACCGACCGGTCCGCGTTTCACCCCGCGTCGGCTGCCCGGTGGGGACGCCGCCGCCTTCGTCATCAGCCGGTTCCGGGGCTCCGACGGAACCGAAGCCGCCTGGCCCTGCCAGGGCGAGGTCGTCCTGGATCTGCCCGCCTCGGAAGTCGCGCCCCACACCGCCGACGGCATCGTGGAGCCGCTCGGGCCCGCACGGTGCCGTGTCATCACGGGATCCTGGTCCTGGACCGCCCTCGCCGCCGGCCTCGGCCGTTTCGACGCGAGCCTGCGCGTCATCGGCCCTCCGGCCCTCCGTGAAGCCTGCGCCGCACTTGCCCGTTGCTACGCCGCCGCCGCGGCCTCCGAGCCCGGCCCGCCGGACGTCCCCGGCGAGTGAGGCGGCGTCAGCGGTTGCGTTCGTAGTGGCGGCGGGCCTTCGCGCGGTTGCCGCAGACGGCCATCGAGCACCAGCGGGCCCGGTTGGCGCGGCTGCGGTCGAGCAGGAAGAGGCAGCACGCGTCGTTGGCGCAGGGGCGCAGTCGGCCGGGCAGGTTCTCCTCGGTGGCGGCCCAGGCGAGTACCGCCTCGACGGCCGTCCGGGCGTGCGGAGGGGTCTCGGTCGTCCACCGGAGGCCGTCCGGGGTGATTTCCGGGACGCGGCGGACCCCTTCGAGCAGGGGGCGCAGTGCGGTCGGCGGGCTCTCTCCCCGGACGACGTCCCGCAGGGTGTCCCGGGCTCGGCGCAGTAGCGCCAGCTCCTCCGGGGTGCCGTCGCCGCCGTGCTCACGGGCCCAGCGGCTGCCGTCGGCCGGGTCGTCGAGCGCGTCCCGCACCTCGCCGTCGACCAGTGACCTGCTGTTCAGCAGGTCCAGCAGCGTGTCCATCGGCCGCTTCCCTCTTTCTAACCGGATCCAGTCGTTTGACAGGTTAACTCACCCGTGCTTGCATAACGGAGACCTAACCGGATTGCATGCCTGAAGGGGTTAGAAATGAGCTCGGTGCACCACCGGACCGCCACGGTCGACGGCCACCGGATCTTCTACCGCGAGGCCGGCCCCGCCGACGCCCCCGCGATCGTCCTGCTGCACGGCTACCCGACCAGTTCGTTCATGTTCCGTGAACTCATCCCGCTGCTCGCCGGTGACTACCGCGTCATCGCCCCCGACTACCTCGGCTTCGGCCACTCCGACGCCCCGCCCGTATCGGAGTTCGACTACACCTTCGACGCCCTCGCGGAACTCACCTCGGGCCTCCTCGACCAGCTGGGCCCGGACCGCTACGCCCTCTACGTCCAGGACTACGGCGCCCCCGTCGGCTGGCGCCTCGCGCTCAAGCACCCCGAGCGGATATCCGCCGTCGTCACCCAGAACGGCAACGGCTACGAGGACGGCTTCGTCGACTCCTTCTGGGCCGGACTGTGGGCCTACGGGGCGAACCCCGGCCCCGACACCGAACCCGCCGTCCGCTCGGCGCTGAGTCCAGAAGCCATCCGCTGGCAGTATCTGCACGGTGTGCCCGACCCCAGCCTGGTCAGCCCCGACACCTGGGAGCACGACATCGCCCTCGTCTCCCGCGAGGGCAATGACGAGATCCAGCTCGCGCTCTTCCGTGACTACCGGAACAACCGCCCGCTCTACCCGCTGCTGCACGAGTTCCTGCGCACCAGGGATGTCCCGGTGCTCGCCGTCTGGGGCCGTAACGACGAGATCTTCACCCCGGAGGGCGCGCGGGCCTTCGCCCGGGACGCGAAGGACGCGGAAGTGCATCTGATCAACGGCGGACACTTCCTGCTGGAGAGTCACCTGGACGTCGTCGCGGGCTATCTGCGGGGCTTCCTCGGGCGCGTTCTGCGATAGCCGGGGACCGGGCGGCGGGGCCCCGGGCGGTACGGCCGGGGCCGGGAAAAGATCTGGAAGCGGTACGGGCCCCGGTGAGAGCGTGGGCGGATGAGCACGATCGACGACGCCATCGCCCTGGCCGCCGCCCATGGGCAGCGACTGTCCGCGCGGGACGCCACCATCAATGAGGCCGGGCTCGACTACCGGGTCGTCATGGCCCCCGACGCGACCGGCCGGAGATGGGTGCTGCGGGTGCCGAGGCGGGCCGATGTCTCCGAGGGGATGGCCGCCGAGACGCGCATCCTCGATCTCGTCCGGCCCGTACTTGCCGAGGACGGCGTCGCGGTGCCCGACTGGCGGATCCGTTCGCCCGAACTGATCGCCTACCCGGCCCTGCCCGGGGCTCCCGGGCTGACGCTGACCGACGCGGGGGAACCCGTATGGCATATGGATCCCGCCAGTCCGGAGTACGCCGGGCGGCTGGGGCGGCTGCTGGCCCGGCTGCACTCCGTCGGCCCGGAGCGGGCCGGGGCCGCGGGCGTCGAGGTGCGGAGCCCGGAGCGGGTGCGGCAGGCGTGGCGGGACGACATCGCCCGGGTGGCCGAGGCGTTCACCGTCTCCGCCGCCCTCGCCGAGGGCTGGCGGGCCTGGCTGGACGACGACTCCTGCTGGCCCGGGCGGACCGTGATGACCCACGGCGAGATCTACCCGGCGCATGTGCTGTTCGACGGGGAGGGCGCGATCACCGGGGTCCTGGACTGGACCACCGCCCGGGTGGACGACCCGGCCCGTGATCTGTCCGCCCAGTACGGCGCCGCCGGTGAGGAGATGCTGGCGGCCGCGATCGACGCGTACGAGCGGGCGGGCGGGTACGCGTATCCCGGTCTGGCGGTCCAGGCGGCGCGGCTGTGGGACGCCTCGCCGATCGGATACGCCCTGTACGCGCTGACCACCGGCGCCGAGGCCGATCTGACGGCCGCCGCCGAGATGCTGAACCCCGGCGCCTGACGCCCGACTTCCGGAACCCCGGTCCCGCCCGGTCCGGGGCGCGGCGGGGGTCCCGGCCCCGCACGAGGAGTCGGGCGGCCGGGCGAGCGGCGACCGTCAGCTCGCGCCGCAGGTGCCGCGGTACGGCCGGTCCGGGATGAACTGCCGCCACTCCTGGGGTGTCAGATCGCGGGCGAGCGTCGCGCACAGTCCGGCCGCCGTGTGGTCGGGGTCCGTGTCCCAGAGGCGGGCCGTCCGGTCGTCGCCCGTGGTGGCGAGGGTTTCGCCGTCGTGGCTGAAGGTGGCCGCGCGGATCTGGGCGGTGTGGCCCGTGAGGGTCGCGAGGAGTGTGCGGTCGGTGAGGTCCCAGAGCATGACGGAGGTCTCCGCGTTGGCGGTGGCCAGGGTGCGGCCGTCGGGGCTGAAGGCGACGGAGTGCGCGGCTCCGGCGCTGCTGACGAGGGTGGAGCGGCGGGTGCGGCGGTCGGTGTCCCAGAGGATCACCGTCCGGTCGATGCTCGCGGAGGCGAGAGTACGGCCGTCCGGGCTGAACGCGACCGCGCGCACCTGGCGGGTGTGGCCCGCGAGTACGACCGTACGGGACCATCGGGCCGTGTCCCACAGGATGATCCGGCCGTCGTAGTCGGCGGTGGCGAGAGTACGGCCGTCGGGGCTGAACGCCACCGCGTTGACCCCGCCGCCCGCCGTGCCGGTGCCGTGGGTCAGCCGGGCCGTGACCGTATGCCGCCGGGCGTCCCGGACGACGACCGTCCGGTCGGCGCTCGCGGTGACGACCAGACCGCCGTCCGGGCTGAACGCCACATCCGTCAGCCGTTCGGAGTGGCCGGTGAGCCGGACCGGTGGGGCGCGCCCGGTGAGGTCGTGGAGGGTGAGCGCCTGGTTCCCGGGGTCCGGCGGCCGGGCCGGGCCGCCCGCACTGTCGGCGGAGACGCCCGAAGCCGTGGCCAGGGTCCGGCCGTCGGGACTGAACGCTACGGCCCTGACCTGGCCCGGTTCCTCGGCCAGGACCCGGGGGCGGGTACGGCGTTCCGGGTCCCACAGCATGGTCGCCCCGTCCTGGCCGACCGTGGCGATGGTCCGGTCGTCGGGGCTGAAGGCGATGTCGTGGACCCGGCCCCGGTGCCCGTTGAGCGGGCCCTGGGTGGCGTCCCAGAGGGTGATCGTCCCGCTTTCGCCCGCCACGGCGAGCTGTCGGCCCGGCGGATTGAAGGCGAGCCCGGAGATATTGGCGCCGTGGCCCGCGAGGGTGGCCCTCGGGGCACGCCGCCGGATGTCCCACAGGACGACCGTATGGTCCTGGCCGCCGCTGGCCAGGGTCCGGCCGTCGGAGCTGAACGCGACCGATCTGACCTCCGCCCCGTGGCCGGACAGGACGGCGACCCGGCTGCCCCGGGCGACGTCCCAGAGCCGCACCGTATGGTCCTGGCCGCCGGTGGCGAGGAGTTTTCCGTCGAGGCTGAAGTCCACGGAGTCCACGGACGCGGTGTGTCCGGTGAGCCGGGCGAGCGGCTTGCCGTCCGCCGCGCGCCACAGCCGTACCGTACGGTCGGCGCCCGCCGTGGCGACGGTGCGCCCGGAGTTGTCGTACTCCACGGACCACACCCGGCCGGTGTGTCCGGTCAGGGTCAGCCGGCGCCGGTTCGCGGAGTCCCAGAGCACGACGGTGCCGTCGTCACCGGCGGTGGCGAGACCTCGTCCGTCGGGGCTGAACGCCACGCTCTTCACCGACCCCCGGTGCCCCGACAGGGTCGCCGTCGGCTTCAGCCCCAGAACGTCCCAGAGCACCACATCGCCGTCGTCCCCGCCGCTGGCCAGCCGCCGCCCGTCCGGGCTGAACGCCACCGTCCGAAGCCACGTGGAGTGCTGGGACAGCGTCGCCGTCCTGATCCGCCGCCAGGTGTCCCACAGGACGATCCTGCCGTCCCGCCCGGCGCTGGCGAGCGTTCCGCGCGTGCTGTACGCGACGTGGGACACGGCGTCGGTGTGACCGCTCAACTCGGTCTGGAAGAACCGGCGGGCCGAGACCGACTGCAGGGCGCCGCGCGCCTCCGGCGTGTCCGAGGTCCGGTACGCCTCCACGCCCAGCAGCATCGCCGTACCCGGCCGGGAGTCCACCAGATTCAGTGCCTGGGCCGCGAGCTGCCGGGACAACGCCGTGCCCTGGGCCCCCAGGGCCTCCTTCTCCGCGGCCCGGGCGCCGCCCCTCTGGACGTACGCCACCACGCCGAACACCGCCGTCACGACCAGTGCCAGGACGAGCCCCAGCACCAGTCCGCGCAGCCGGCGGGCGCCGCGGGCGGTCGCGTCCCGTTCCCGGTCCTCCTCGGCGGCGCTCGCGTCGAGGAATTCCCGCTCCGGTACGGTCAGTTCCTCCCGGTGGCCGTTCCGGCCCGCCCACTCCCGGCTGACGGCCAGCCGGGTGCCCCGGTAGAGGGAGCCCGGGTCCCGGTCGAGGTCGGCCCAGATCCCGGCCGCCTCCGTGAGCCGCCGGTGGGTGAGGATGCCCTCGCGGTCCTCCTCGATCCAGGCCCGGAGCCGGGGCCAGCCGGTGATCAGCGCCTCGTGGGCGAGGTCGACCCCGTTGTCGTCCAGGGTGATCAGCCGGGCGCGGGCCAGGCGTTCGAGGACCAGGGCGACATCCGCCGCCCGCCGTGACGCCTCCGGGCCCCGGCCGCCGTCGCCGGCGGCGTCGAATTCCGCGCGGGGCGCCGGGCGCCTGGTGTCCTGGGCTCCCTCGCCCGGGGTGATCAGCCGGAGCAGTACCCGTCGCACCAGCCGTAGCTGCTCCGGCGAGAGCGGGGCGCACACCTCCTCCGCCGTCGCGGCGATCGCGCCGTCGACTCCGCCCGCGGCCTCGTACGCCTCCATGGTGAGGGTGCGGCCCCGCCGTCTTCGCCAGGTCTCCAGCAGGACGTGCGAGAGCAGCGGCAGCCCGCCGGGCCGCTCCGCGACCTCCTCCACCAGCCGGTCGGTCAGTGCCCGTTCGACGAAGAGCCCGTTGGCCCGGGCCGGGCCGACGACGGCCCGGCGCAGTTCGGCCCGGGTCATCGGGCCGAGCAGCAGGGTCGTCTCCCGCAGCGCGTCGGCGAGCGGGCCGTGTTCGGCGCAGCGGGCGTAGAAGTCGGCGCGGACCGCGATGACGACCCGGATCCGGCTGCCGGGCCGCCGTACCGCGTCCAGCAGACCGTCCAGGAACCCGGTGCGCTCGGCCGGGTCCTGGCAGAGCGTGAAGATCTCCTCGAACTGGTCCACGAGGACGACGACATCGCCCCGCTCCCCGTGACCGTCTTCCGGTAGCCGGCGCAGCCTGTCGAGGATGTGCGTGGGGCGCGGGCCCGGCGTATCGGCCAGGACCCGGGCGATACGCGGGTACGGGGCCCCGGCCCGTACGGGCGCCGGGGGCGGCGCGGGCCGCGGTGGGGGCGGGGGCCGTCCCGAAGTCCGGGCCCGCCCGGCGGGGTGTACGGCTCCGGGACGTACGGCCCCGGTGCGCCCGGCCCGCCGGACGGTCCCGTCGGCCCGGCCGTCGTCCGGCTCCCGCAGGCGGGGGATCAGCCCCGCGCGCAGCAGTGACGACTTACCGCTGCCGGACGCGCCGACGAGCGCGGCCAGACGGTGGGTGCCGACCAGGCGCATGATGTCGTCGACCAGCCGGTCCCGGCCGAAGAACCTTTCCCGGTCCTCCGGTTCGAACCGGGTCAGCCCCGGATAGGGCGAGGCCGTGCCGTCGTCGGCCGGGGACAGCGCCTCGTCCGCCGCCCGGTGCCAGCGCCGTTCCCATTCGCCGGGGTCCGCGCCGCACACGGTCGCGTAGGCGAGGGCCACCTCCTTCGACGGAAGCCGCTTCCCGTCCGCCGCGCGGGAGAGCACGCTGCCCGAGTAAGGGGCGCGGCGGGCCATCTCGCGATAGGTCGGGCCGCCCGCGTCGGCGCGCAGCTTCCGCAGCTCGTACGCGAACCGCTGTACGGGGCCCGCCCCGGGATCCAGCGGCTTCTCAGGACGTCCGGCCACGGGTCCCTCTTCCACGCCTGCCGTCGCGGGAGCACGGGCTCCGCGTCACCGGCGAACGTACTGAGCGACCGGAAGTCCGGCAAGCGGTCAAATCCGGCCAAGACCGTCATGCCGTGGCGCCCCCCCGTACGACGTGCATTGATACGCGCTCCCGACACTCCTGCGCACCAATTCCCGGCCCCCGAAGACTCGGAGTGATCCCGCACCACCGGTACGGCCGGCAGCGCAGCGGTCCCGGCCGTCCGCATCAACGGAGGAATCGCCATCATGAACATCCGCAAGCGGACCACCGCCATCGTCTCGACCGTCGTGCTGGGCGCGGCCGTCGTCTTCGTGGCACCCGCCGCCACCGCCGCTCCCGCATCCGAATCCGCCGAGCCCCCGGCCCGGGTACGGGGCGACGGCGCCGGACTCCGGGCCGTCGCGTCGGGCAAGGCCGATGGGGTGCTCCGCACCAGCGACGGGGCCGGCTCCGTCAAGATCACCTGGACCTGGCACCGCAGCGCCGACGGCAAGACGTACTACGGCAGCTTCCGGGGGACCTTCCACGATCACAAGGCCGACAAGAAGTACGTACTGCTCCAGGCGAAGTGGCGGGGCGGGGGATGGGCGACGATCCGCAGCGCCGCGAACGGCGAGAAGTTCAAAGGCGACTACAGCAAGCTCAACAGTCTGAACTTCCGCGCCTGCCTGCAGGGCGGCCCCGGTAAGTGCGGCAAGCCCGCCTGGTGATCCGTCACCGGGCCGGGGCGGCGCGTCACGCGGCGCCCTGAGCCCGGCCCACCGGCCAACGGGGGCACGGGGGACGGGGGAACGGGGGGAACAACGGGGGAAAGTGGGGGGAAGAGGGAAGGGGGGATACGGCCTCCGGGGACGGTTCGTGACGCCATGGGCGGCGGATCGTCCCCGGAGGCCACCGCGCGTTCCGGCGCCGGGCGTGGATCGTCGCCGCCGCCGGGACGGTGGCCTTCGTCCCTTATGCGGTGATGAAGGTCTGGCGAGCGGCCCGCGTCGGGGTCAGGGCTTGCGGAACTCCTCGATCAGGACGGGGTACTGTTCGCCGCCGCGCCCCCGGGCGATCGCCCGGTTCGCCATGGTCTTGAAGAGTCTCGGCAGCTCCGCGTTGACGCCCGCCGATTCGGCCTCCTCGATCAGATGGTCCATCGACCGGGCGTCGGTCTCCAGGGCAGCGACCTCGGCGGGGAAGGAGCCCCGGGCTATCTGGTCGGCGTAGCCGGGGAGCCAGCCCGCCACCCCGGCGGCCATCTGCTGGGCGAAGGGCGCGTAGACGGTGGCGTCGACGCCCGCCGTTTCGAGCAGGGCGGTGCCCTGGAGCCAGGCGTTGAGCACGGCCCACATCATGGTCAGGCCCGCCGCGTCGTACAGGGACGCCAGACCGGGGTCCGTACCGAGGTGGGCGAGGGTGCCGAGGGCGGCGAGCGCCGGTTCGTGCGTGGTGAAGTCCGGCTGCGGGCCGCTGAGCAGGATGACCGCCTCGGCGGTGCCGATCACCGGCGGGACCGCCATGATCGCGCCGTCCAGATAGCGCGCGCCGTGCTCGCCGAACCTGCGGGCGGCCTCCCTGGCCTGCTCGGAGCTGCCCGAGGTGAGATTGACCAGTGTCGTACCGCCGAGGGAGGCCCCGGCCGGGCCGAGCAGGTCGTGGACGGCGGGGTAGTCGGTGAGACAGACCACGGTCAGGGGGCTCGCCCCGAGTGCTTCGGTGACGGTGGCCGCCCGGTGGGCGCCCTCGGCGGCCAGTGCTTCGGCCTTGGCGGGCGTACGGTTCCAGACCGTGGTGGGGTGTCCGGCCGCAAGGAAGGCACGGGCCAGGGCCTGCCCCATCAGGCCCAGTCCGAGGACCGTGACGGGGGCGCCGGAGGCGGCCGGGGCGGTCGGCCCGGCCGGAGGGGCGGGGGCGGTGACAGGTGCTTCGGTGTGCTCGTTCATGGCAGCATCGTCGACGTTCATACCGGTATGAAGGTCAAATCGGGGGTCGCGTGCTGATCGGGGAACTGAGCCGGCGGACGGGCGTCAACGCCCACCAACTGCGCTACTACGAAGCCCAGGGCCTGCTGGAGCCGGAGCGCGGCGCCAACGGCTACCGCGAGTACGACGAGGGAGCCATACTGAAGGTGCGGCAGATCCGGCACCTGCTCGACGCCGGGCTGTCGTCGGACGACATCGCCTTTCTGCTGCCCTGTGCCGAGGGCGAGGCCCCGGAGCTGCCGGGCTGTCCGGACTTCCTGGCCGCGATGCGGTCCCGGCTGCGGCGGCTGGAGGACGAGATGGCCCGGATCGCCCGGTCCCGGGCCGCCCTCACCGACTACATCGCGGCGGCCGAGCGCATGGGGGACGTCGACTATCCGCCGCTCGACGGCAGCGACCAGAGGCCCGTCCCCGCCTGAGAGCGTGCCGGGCCGTCGAGGGGGCGAGTGCGACGATCCGTAGAAGATCGTCGGCCGGGTCAGCCGCTCCCGGCGTCCCGGCCGTCCGCGGCGGCGGAGCGTGTGCCGATGCGGAGGGCGAGGCCGTCCAGATAGATGTCGAGCTTGTCGGCGAACCAGCCGCGCCCGTGCCAGGTCGCCTCGGCGGTGAACTCGGCGCTGAACGGTGTGGGGGCCGACCAGGTGTCGCGGTACTCCTCCCGTACGGTCCGGCCGCTCCCCGCAGTCGTCTCCCGGTCGAGATGGCGCATCGCGATCCAGGTGCTGAGGACGAGTTCCGCGACGAAGTCCACCGAGACGACGGCCTCGCGGTCGGTCAGACCGGCCGCGACCAGGGAACGGGCGTAGCGGATCAGCCGCTCGACGATGGCCGGGGGAGTGCCCGGTGTGGTCAGCACGGCCTGGGCGAAACCCGGGTGGGCGTCGCACAGTTCCCAGATCCGGTCGGCCAGCTCCACCAGCAGGTCGCGCCAGGGCAGTCCGGCCTCCGGCCAGTGGGTACCCTCCACGGCCAGCCCGATCGCGGTACGGACCAGGTCGTCGCGGTCCTGCACATAGCGGTAGAGGGTGGAGTGACTCACCCCCAGCCGGGCCGCCACGCCGGGCATGCTGAAGTCCGCCAGCCCCTCGGCGAGCGCGGCCTCGGCGACGGCCCTGGCGGTGAGCGATCGCGGGCGGCCGGGCGCCCCGCCGGGCGAACCCGCCCGGCCGCCCGCCCGGCTCTTTCCCGGCCGGCGGCTACCGGCCGCGTCGGGCCCGGACGCTCCCGTTCCCGCCGTGCCGTCCGTCATGAGAGGGCTGAGCCGATCCGCCATCCGGCCGCCCGGCTGCGCTCGTGCCAGAACCGGGCGTAGTGCCCGTCGAGGGCGAGGAGATCCGTATGGGTTCCGTGCTCGGCAACCCGTCCTTCGTGGAGCACCACGATCTGGTCCGCTGTCATCACGGTGCTCAGCCTATGGGCCACGACCAGCAGTGTGCTCTTCGCCCGCAATTCCCCCAGGGCGCGCTGCACCACCGCCTCGTTCTCCGGGTCGAGCGCGGCCGTGGCCTCGTCGAGCAGCACCACAGGTGCCCGCTTCAGCAGCGCGCGGGCCACCGAGACCCGCTGGCGCTCACCGCCCGACAGCGCCCGGCCGCCCTCGCCGACCCGGGCCGACCAGCCGTCCGGGAGCCGTTCGACGATCGTGTCGACCCCGGCCAGGCGCGCCGCGTGCCGTACCTCCTCGTCGGTCGCGTCCGGGCGGCCCACCCGGATGTTGTCGATCAGGGTGTCGTCGAAGAGGTGGACGTCCTGGAAGACGAGGGCGAGCCGGGCCATCAGATCCTCGGTCCGCTGGTCCCGGACATCGGCCCCGCCGACCCGGACGGTGCCGCCGCGAACGTCGGAGAACCGGGCGATCAGCCGGGTCACGGTGGTCTTGCCCGATCCGGAGGCGCCGACCAGGGCGGTCATGGTGCGGGGCGGGACGGTGAAGTCGACACCGTTCAGGACGTCGGGGCCGTCCCCGTAGCCGAAACGCACCCCGACCAGCTCGATCTCGCCCGGTGCGGGGGTCGGGGCGGAGCGCTCGGGGGTGGGCAGCGGCGGTTCGTCGAGGACCTCACGCACCCGGCGCAGATCGTTCCCCGCCATCCGGAGCACCCCGGCGAACTCGCCCACCTCCGTGAGCGGTCCGGTGAACCGGGCCACGAGGGCGAGCAGGGCGACGAGTTCGACCGGGTCGACGCGGTCCCCGAGCGCCAGCAGGGCGCCCACGCCGATCAGGGCGGAGAAGCAGAGCTGGACGGCGAATCCGCTGAGCAGCATGCCGGGTATGGAGAGCATGACCTGTCGCCGGGCGGCGAGCCGCTGTTCCTCCAGCGCCTCCTCCAGCGGGCGGTAGCCCTCGGTGGTGCGTCCGAAGGCCCGCAGGACGGTCTGGTCCCGGGCGAACTCCAGTACCCGGTTGGCGGCCTCCACCCCGGCCCGGTCGTTCTCCTCGTCCGACCGTGACATCAGACGTACGGAGAACCGGGCGGCCAGCAGGATCAACGGCGAACAGACGAGCACGGCGAGGCCGAGCCGCCAGTCGTGCCAGAACATCACCACGACCACGGTCGCCGGGGCGAGCACTCCGGTGACCAGGGGCTGGAGCAGATGGGCGCAGCTGCCCGCGATGGACAGGACGGACTTCGTGCCGATCCGGCTGAGCCGTCCGACTGCGGTGCCGTCGAACCAGCCGAGTGGCAGGGTCACCGCGTGGTCGCCCAGCCGGTGGTGGAGGGTGGTCAGGACGACGAGGGCGAGCCGGAAGCCCAGCATGGCCTGGGTGTAGTGGGTGACGAGGAAGAGCACGACGGCCGCCCCCATCCAGGGGAACCACGCCGCGGCGCCGTCGGTGTCCCCGGCCAGCAGCCGCCCCAGCACCGGGACGAGGAAGGCGACCGCGGCACCCTGCGACACACCGTTGACGGTGAGGGCCGCCAGATAGCGGACGAGGGTGGGGCGGTGGTCCGGGCCGAGTACGGCGGCCAGGTCGCGGATCATGAACCGGTCCCTTCATGGGTCGCCCACAGCCGGGCGTAACGGCCGTCGGCGGCCAGCAGTTCGGTGTGGGTGCCGCGTTCCACCAGCCGCCCGCCGTCCAGTACCGCGATGGTGTCGGCGGTGGTGACGGTGGAGAGCCGGTGCGCGATCACCAGGACGGTCCGGCCGGCGATCAGCGGGGCGATGGCGTCCTGGATCTCGGCCTCCGACGAGGGGTCGGCGAAGGCGGTGGCCTCGTCGAGAACGAGGACGGGGGTGTCGGCGAGGAGCGCGCGGGCGATGGAGACGCGCTGCGCCTCGCCGCCGGAGAGGGCCAGCCCCTCGCCGACGACCGTGTCGTAGCCGTCCGGGAGGGCCAGGATCCGCTCGTGGACCCGGGCCGCCACCGCCGCGGCCCGTACCTCCTCGTCGGCGGCGGCGGGCTTGCCGAGCCGGATGTTGTCGCGGATCGTGCCGCGTACCAGCCGGACGTCCTGGAGGACGAAGCCGATGGTGCGGTAGAGCTGGGCGGTGCTCAGCTCGCGGACATCGACCCCGCCCACGGTCACCCGGCCGCCGGTGACGTCGTGGAAGCGGGTGACCAGGGCCGCGAGGGTGGACTTCCCGGCGCCGGACGGGCCGACGAGCGCGGTCAGGGTGCCGGGGGCCAGCCGCAGGCTCACCCCGTCCAGGACCTGCCGGGTGCCGTCGTAGCTGAACGACACGGTCTCCAGGGCGACCTCATGGCCCCGGGGGAGCCGAGGGGTCTCGGGCTCGGGCAGGACGGGGACGGTGAGGACGGCGTCGATCCGCAGCGCGGCGGCGGTCGCCTCACGCCTGGCCTGCGCGCCGAAGCCGAGGGTGAGCAGCGCGCTGGGGAGGATCATGGCGACCAGAGAGGCGGTGAGCGCGTCGACGGGGGTCACCCAGCCCCGGGAGACGAACCAGACGCCGCCGCCGAGGGTGACCAGCAGGACGACCGGCGGCGAGATCGCCATCGAGGCCGCCGCCTCCAGCTTGAGCATCGGACGGACCCACTCGCTGTAGTTCCGGCCGAACCGGGTGGCCGCCTCGCGGTATCCGGCGTGGGCCCGGCCGGTACGGCCGAAGGTCTTGACCACGGCGATGCCCCGGACGAACTCGACGATGCTGCGGTTGACCGCGGCCACTCCCGCGTCCATCGCGGCCATCTGCGGGGCGAAGTCCCGCATCATGTAGGCGTACGCGCCGAGGTACACCGGCAGGGTGGCCACCGCCAGCAGGGCGAGCCGCCAGTCCAGCCAGAGGAGATAGCCGAACCCGGCGACGGGAACGGTGATCGCGCCCACGGACTCGATCGCGCTGTGGGCGACGAGATGGTGCAGGTCGTGCACATCGTTCTGGGCCGCCTTGCGGACCGCGGCCGAGGAGTGGGCGTCGAACCAGCCCAGCGGGACCCGCCCCAGGCGGTCCACGATCCGGCGCCGCAGTGATGCCTGGAGCCGGACGTCGGCGAAGTGGGTCACGCCGAGAGCCGCGATGCCGAAGACTCCGCGGACGGTCAGTCCGAGCAGGGCGATCAGTACAGCGTGGCGTACCGCGTTCTCGTCGGTCGGCCCGGCGGCGAGCAGGGTCCTGGCCAGCTCCGCGACGGCGACGAAGGGGACGACCGCGGCCGCCGACCCGATCACCTGGAGCCCCGACCCGATCAGGATCGGTACGCGAACCGGCGCGAGCAGGTCCTTCAGAACCGCGGCCGCGCGGTCAGGCTCCCCGCCGCCCCCGGGTGGTGGCACCGCGTCCGGGGGCGGCGCCCCGCTCTCCCGGCCGGGGGCCGTCGTTTCGGTCGTGGCCATACCGCCTCCTTGTTTCAGACAGGCTGTCTGCTTTGAGTGAGGCTAGCCTAAGTAGTGATCTGCGTGAAGCTCGTGGTCACGGAACCCCTTGCCGCGCGGGGCGGGTCAGCCGTCCCGGGTGGGCCGCCACGTCCGGGCGAGCGAGGCGGCGGTGAGTACGGCGGCGGGCGCGCCCTGCCCGATCAGCCGTCCGTCGCCGAGGAGCAGGCAGACATCGGCCGAGCGGGCGGCGTCGAGGTCGTGGGTGGCCTGGACGACCGTGGTGCCGTCGGCGACCAGTTCCGCCAGCAGGGTCGCGATGCCTTCGCGGGCCTCGGGGTCGAGCCCGGTGGTCGGTTCGTCCAGAAGCAGGAGGTCGGACTCCTGGGCGAGGCCCTGGGCGATCAGGGCTCGCTGCCGCTGGCCGCCGGACAGTTCTCCGAGTTGCCGGGCGGCGAGATCGGCGATCGACAGGCGTTCCATGGCGGAGTCGACCGCCGCCCGGTCGTGGCGCGTCGCCCTGCGCCAGAGTCCGAGCTCGCCCCAGCGGCCCATCTCCACCGTCCGGCGCACGGTGAGCGGCAGGGCGTCCCCGACGGCGGCGCGCTGCGGGACGAACGCGGGTCGGGACCGGGTGGAGTGCCGTATCCGTCCCGACGTGGCGGGGATCACGCCGGCCAGCACGCCGAGCAGGGTGGACTTCCCGCTGCCGTTCGGCCCGACCAGGGCGGTCATCGCCAAGGGGGCTATTTCCAGATCGAGTTGGCGGAGTACGGGCCTGCCGGGATATCCGGCGGTCACGTCGGCGAGCCGGATGCGAGGGCTGCGCCGTTCCTCGCCGGAGGGCCCATGAGGGGTGTTATTGAACATGATTGTCATTGTAGTGTCAGCGTATGGAGTGGTTGACGGCACCGTTCGAGGTGACCTTTGTGCAGCGGGCCCTGTGGGCCGGGATCCTGGTGTCGGCGATCTGCGCGCTCGCGGGGACGTGGGTGGTGCTCCGGGGGATGGCGTTCCTCGGGGACGCCATGTCGCACGGGTTGCTGCCGGGCGTCGCGGTCGCCGCGCTGCTCGGGGGCAATCCGCTGGTGGGGGCGCTGGTGAGCGCGGCCGTCATGACGGCGGGTGTCACCGCCCTCGGCCGCGCGCCGAGGCTGTCCCAGGACACCGGGATAGGACTGCTCTTCGTCGGCATGCTCTCCCTGGGCGTCATCATCGTGTCGCGGTCCCAGTCGTTCGCGGTCGACCTGACCGGGTTCCTCTTCGGTGACGTCCTCGCGGTGCGCGAGAGCGATCTCGTACTCCTGGGCGCGGCTCTCCTGCTCGCCCTGGGCGTCGCGGTCCTCGGGCACCGGGCCTTCCTGGCCCTGGCGTTCGACGAACGCAAGGCCCGGACGCTCGGACTGCGGCCCCGGATCGCGCACGCCGCGCTCCTCGGGCTGCTGGCCCTGGCCATCGTCGCCTCCTTCCACATCGTGGGAACCCTGCTGGTCCTCGGGCTGTTGATCGCCCCACCGGCGGCGGCCCTGCCCTGGGCGCGCGGCGTACGCGGCGTCATGGTCCTCTCGGCCGCCGTCGGCACGGTCGCCACCTTCGGCGGACTGCTGCTCTCCTGGCATCTGCGTACGGCGGCCGGGGCGACCGTCTCGGCCCTCGCGGTCGGCCTGTTCTTCCTGTCCCATCTGGCGTCCGGACTCCGCCACCGGCGCCGCACCCACTCCGCCGACAACTCCGCCCGCCCTGCCGAGCCCGCCCTGGGTGGCAGCGCGGCCCGACCGAACGAAGCCTGAGGCGAACTCCGTTGTACGCGCGCAAGAAGACCATCGCCATGACATCGGCACTGCTGGCGGCGGCCCTGCTGAACGCCGGCTGTACCGGCTCCGGCGACGGGGAACCCCGTGCCGGGTCACCGCCCACGACCGCCCCGCACGGGTATGTCGAGGGAGCCACCGAGTCGGCCGAACAGCAGTCCCGGCTCGTCCTCGGCGACCCCGCTACCGGGGCCACCCGTGTACTCGACCTGATCAGCGGCGAGGTCCACGACACCGGACGCCGGGCCGGTGTCACCGGTCTCACCACGGACGGCCGCTTCGGCTACTTCTCCGGAGCCGACGGCACCGAAGTCCTGGACAGCGGTGCGTGGATGGTCGACCACGGAGACCATGTGCACTACTACCGGGCGAAGATCCGGCACGTCGGCCGATTCCCGGCCGGTGCCGGTGCCGGGATCCGGGGTGACTCCGGCGCGACCGTGGTGACGGACTCCGCGGGGCGGGCGAAGGTCTACCGGCGCGCGGACCTGGAGCGGGGGACGACGGGCGCGGCCGTCGAACTACCCGGGGTCTTCGCGGGACCCGTGGTGCCGGCCGGGGAGCATCTCATCGCTCTGCGGCGGGCCGACGGCGGCGGTACCCCGAGGACCGTCGTACTCGACCGCCGTGGGCGGCTGATCGCCTCGCCGGGCACCGGCTGCGAGGACCCGCGGGGTGACGCGGTCACCCGGCGCGGGGTCGTCTTCGGCTGCGCCGACGGCGCCGTGCTCGTGGCCGGGACCGGGACCGGGACCGGGACCGACGGCGGGTACACCGCAGTGCGGATCCCGTACGGCGCGAAGACCCCGGAGCGGGAGCGGGCCGGGGCGTTCCGGTACCGCCCGGGCAGCGCGACGCTCACCGCGCTCGCCGGGAAGAACGCCATCCTGGTCCTGGACGTCGACAAACGGACCTGGACCCGGGTGGAGACCGGCCCCGTCGTCGCCGCCAACACCGCCGGAGCGGGCTCGCCGCTGCTCGTCCTGCGGACCGACGGCGCCCTGTACGGCTACGACATCACCACCGGCAGACAGCTCTCGGCCACCCGCCCGCTGCTGAGGAACCCCTCCGCCGCCGGGGCCGGAAAGGGACCGGCACCGGTCATCGAGGTGGACCGGAGCCGGGCCTACCTCAACGACCCCGAAGGCAGGCGGGTGTACGAGATCGACTACAACGACGGCCTCCGGATCGCCCGCACCTTCGACCCGGGCATCCGGCCGGTCCTGATGGCGGAGACAGGACGATGAACCTACGCGCGCGGACGGCACGAGTGCGTGCCCTGCTGCTGACCCTGATCAGCTGCTTCGTCGTCGCCGGAACGGCGACCGGCTGTACGAGCGGCGACGACCGCCCCCGGATCGTCGTGACCACCAACATCCTCGGCGACATCACCCGCGAGATCGTCGGCGACGAGGTCGACGTCACCGTGCTGATGAAGCCCGACGCGGACCCCCACTCCTTCGGTCTGTCGGCCGTACAGGCGGCCGAACTGGAGAACGCCGACCTGATCGTCTACAACGGGCTGGGCCTGGAGGAGAACGTACTGCGGCATGTGAAGGCCGCCGAGGAGTCCGGTGTCGCGGCCTTCGCCGCCGGACCGGCCGCCGATCCGCTCACATTCCGGACCGGGGACGAAGGCGGCCCCGCCGGGGAATCCGGCGAGCCCGACCCCCACTTCTGGACCGACCCCGACCGGGTACGCAAGGCCGCCGGACTGATCGCCGACCGGGTCGTGGAGCACGTCGGGGGCGTGGACGAGAAGACCGTCCGGGAGAACGCCCGGCGCTACGACACCCGGCTCGCCGAACTCACCGCCTGGATGGAAAAGTCCTTCGCGGCCGTCCCCGAGGACCGCCGCGCCCTGGTGACCAACCATCACGTCTTCGGCTACCTGGCCGACCGCTTCGGATTCCGGGTGATCGGCGCGGTCGTCCCCAGCGGTACGACCCTCGCCTCTCCCAGCTCCTCCGACCTGAAGTCCCTCACCCGGGCCATGGACCGGGCCGGTGTGCGCACCGTCTTCGTCGACTCCTCACAACCCACCCGGCTCACCGAGGTGCTCCGCGAGGAGATGGGCGGCGATGTGGCCGTCGTCCCCCTGTACTCCGAGTCGCTCACCGAGAAGGGCAAGGGCGCCGGTACTTACCTGGAGATGATGCGCGCCAATACCTCGGCCATGACCGAGGGCCTCACCGGCCGCTGAACCCGGCCGACTTCCCCGCGGCAGGCCGTTCCACGCCGACCGCTCACCTGAACCCGCCCCACCCGGGCCGGAGAGGAAACACACCATGAACCGATCGACACACGCCAGAACGCTCACCGGTACCGCCCTCGCCCTGGCGGCGGCCCTGACCCTGACGGGCTGCGGCGAGGACAAACCGTCGTCCTCCGGCGGCAAGCCCGCACAGACGAAGAACGGTGAGACGGCCGCGGTCGCCGATCCGCTGGTCGCCACCTTCGAAGGCGGACTCTACGTCCTTGAGGGAAAGAGCCTCGAACTCGCCAGGACGGTCGAACTGCCCGGCTTCAACCGGGTCAACGCGGCCGGAGACAAGACGCATGTCATGGTGTCGGCCGACACGGGGTTCCGGGTCTTCGACGCCACCCGTGGCACCTTCACCGGCGCCGAGTACCGAGGGGCCAAGCCGGGTCATGTCGTACGGCACGGAGGCAAGACGGTCCTGTTCACCGACGGAACGGGCCGGGTGGACGTCTTCGACCCCGCCGGACTCGCGGGCGGAAAGAAGCCCGAGGGCCGCAGCTACACCTCCGCCGCACCCCACCACGGTGTCGCCATCGAAATGGCCGACGGCGCATTGGTGACCACCCTCGGCACCGAGGAGAAGCGCACCGGCGTCCTGGTCGTCGACAAGAACGGCAAGGAGGTCGAGCGGGCCGAGAACTGCCCGGGCGTGCACGGCGAGGCCGCCGCCCAGGGGGAGGCCGTCGGCTTCGGCTGTGAGGACGGTGTTCTGCTCTACAAGAACGGCGAGTTCACCAAGGTCGACGCCCCCGGAACGTATGCCCGGATCGGGAACCAGGCGGGCAGCGACGCCTCCCCGATCCTCCTGGGCGACTACAAGACCGACCCCGACGCGGAACTCGAACGACCGACCCGGATATCGCTCATCGACACCCGGACCGCGAAGATGAAGGTGGTCGACCTCGGCACCAGCTACTCCTTCCGCTCCCTCGCCCGCGGCCCCCACGGTGAGGCGCTCGTACTCGGCACCAACGGCGTCCTCCATGTGATCGACCCGGAGACCGGCAAGGTGACGAAGAGGATCGAGGCCGTCGGCGAGTGGCAGGAGCCGCTGGACTGGCAGCAGGCCAGGCCCACCCTCTTCGTCCGCGACCACACCGCGTACGTCTCCGAGCCGGGCAAGCGCCAACTGCACTCCATCGACCTGGAATCCGGCCGGAAGTCGGCCTCGGTGACCCTGCCGAAGAGCACCAACGAACTCTCCGGAACCATCACCGGCCACTGAGGAAAGCCCGGCGCCGGGCTCTCCCGGCGCGCTGTCCGGCCCGGCCGGCAGCGCGCCGGGGGCCGCCACCACCGCGGCAGCGGGCGGGCCGTCGAAGACAGGGTCCCGCCCGGGTGCTCCCGGCCCGGCCCGTGCCGCCCCGAGGGCGTGCCGGTCAGCCCACCGCCGTCTTCACCAGGGCCGCGATTCTGGACTCGATCTCCGGGGTGATCTCGGTGATCGCGAACGACGTCGCCCACATCGAGCCGTCGTCCAGCTTTGCCGGGTCGTTGAAACCGAGCGTGGCGTAGCGCGCGGAGAACTTGGACGCCGCCTGGAAGAAACAGACGATCTTGCCGTCCAGCGCGTACGCCGGCATCCCGTACCAGAGCTTGGGGGCCAGGGACGGCGCTGATGCCGTCACCACCGCGTGGATCCGCTCGGCGATCACCCGGTCCTCGTCGGGCATCTCGGCGATCTTCGCGACCACGTCCCGCGCCGCCTCCGCCTCCTTCTCCGCCCGCGACATCCGGCGCGCGGCCTTCTTCTTCTCCTGAAGGTGCTCCTTCAGCGCCGCCCGCTCATCGGCGGAGAGCCCGACCTCGTCACCACTGCTGCCCTTGCCCATGACAGAACTCCCCTTCGGAATCTTCGGCGATCAGGACCCACGGCCCGGTTCCCGGCCACTGGAAAAACCGTACCCGCGGCCACTGACAATCCGACTGATCTGCGGAAACGTCCCCCGGGTGCCCCATGGGGACCCGGGCGCCACTAGCATGGCGCCGAAACGGAGCGAGAGGGGTGGCCGGTCATCGTGGCTACGGCGGCAAGCGGCGGCGGTACGGCCAAGGGCGGCGGCGCCGCGTCCGGCAGTGTCTGGCTGCGCCCCCCGCGCCAGGCCCGGGCGGAGCCACCGCTGAGCCGGGACCGGATCGTCACGGCGGCCGTCGCCCTCCTGGACGACGAGGGCATGGACCGGCTGACCATGCGACGCCTCGCGGAGCGCCTGGGCGCCGGGGCGACCACCCTCTACTGGCACGTCGAGACCAAGGACGACGTGGTCGACCTCGCCTTCGACGCCATCTTCGGCGAGGCCCCGCTGACCGGAAGCCCCCGCGAGGGCGCCACGGACCAGGGCTGGCGGGACGATGTGGTCGCCCTGCTCACCGGCTGCCGGACGATGCTGCTGAATCATCCCTGGTCCGGCGCCCTGCCGCTGCGCCGCCGCCCCTCGATGGGCCCGAACTTCCTCGGCTGGCTGGAGTGCCTTCAGTCGACGCTGGTCAGGGCCGGGTTCCGGGGGCAGTCCGTACAGGCCGCCTGCTGGGTGCTGTACAACCATGTCCAGTGCTCCACCGCGAGCCAGTCGAGCCTGCACTGGCCGGAGGAGGATCGGCTGGCCGCCCGCGAGCGGCTGCGCGCCGAGGCCGACCGCTACCCCACCCTCGTCGCCGGTGACTACGTCCTGGACGACGGCTGGGAGGAGAACTTCCGGCTCGGGCTCCGCTACGTCCTCGACGGCCTGGAGGCCCGGCTCGCCGCCGACGCCTCCTGACCCGCCGGGCCGCGTGTTTTCCGTCCCGTGCGGTCCGTGCGGTCCGGGCGGCCCGCGCGATCCGCCCCGCTTACCGCCCGTTCCCGATGCCCAGCGCCTCCTTCAGGAACACCTTGTAATAGCGCGGCGCGCCCTCCGTGGTGAGTACCTCGATCCGCGCCCGGACGTGCCGGTCCTTTACGGCCTCCCGTACGAGGACGTCCGCCAGGTCCGCCCGCGAGGTGAACCACCCCGGCCGACGCCCGGTGTGTACGGAGTACTTCGTCGCCGTCGTCGCGTCGAAGAGCCCCGCCGGGCGGACCACCGTCCAGTCCAGGTCACTGGCCCCCACCAGGTCCTCCATCCGGCTGGTGTCGTCGTAGAGCGTCCGCCCCATCCGCAGCAGCGTCGGCACGATCACCTTGCGGAAGACCAGGGATTCGCCCGGCGCCTCCACATAGTTCGCGCCGATCGAACTGACGCAGACCAGCCGCCGGATGCCGTGCTTCTCCATCGCCGCCATCACATGCGCCGTGCCCCGCGAGTAGACCGTCACCGGTTCCTTCGTGTACGAGACCCCCACGGTCGAGATCACCGCGTCGTGCCCGGTCACCACCTCGCACACCGCCGCCGCGTCCTCGATGTCCGCCCGCACCACCCGCAGCCGGTCCGGTTCCGATATCGGGAAGTCGTCCGGGCGGCGGGTGACGGCCGTGACCGTGTGCCCCTCCGCCAGCGCCTGCCGGGTCGTCAGCCGGCCGGTGGGCCCGTTGGCGCCGAAGATGATCAGTTTCACGCGCTCCTCCTACGGATGCGTACATTGATCGGACACTGGAACGTTGTTCTAGTGCTCGATCAATGTACCAGCGGCCTCGCGGGTGTCGGCGCCGGGCGTCCGAGTGGCACACCCCGGCCGGGAAAAGGAGAATTCAAGTGGGTGCCGAACGACCGAACGATTCGGTCCGCCTCGTATGTCGGCGAGTAGACCTCGGCCGCCCCGTCTTCTCGGCCCCGTTCGGACCCGGCGCGATACTCGCGAGGCGCTGCCGTACGAGCGGGAGGTGCCGCCGTGACGAATCCCCGGGAAGTACTGGCTCGGGCGAGCCAGGGGCCCGTACCCGAGAGCTGGCGGGTCTTCACCAAGAAGCGGGGGAAGATCTCCGGCTTTCTGCGCGGAACGTCGGACGACCCGGATCCGCTGCTGGTCATCACGCCCGACGAGGCCGTCGAGTACAAGGACGACCGAAAGCCGCCGGTGGTCGTCGACTTCGACGATCTGACCGGCGTGACCCTGAAGGCGGCGGCGAGTACCTCGTCCGACAGCATGATGGCGAGCCTCGATGTGTGGCTGGACCTCGTCCACCGCGACGGGCGGAAGGAGAAATGGCGTTCGATGTCCTTCGCGGGTGATCTCCGGGCGATCCAGGGATTCATCGAGGCATACGGCGCCCATCAGGGGCTCCCCGCGCACTACCCGCCGCCACCGCCCGCCCCTCCGGCCCGGCCTCCCGCCGACCCCGGCCGGTGGTGAGGCGACCGGCGCCCGCGCGGCGCGTTCACGGAATCCGCCGGGTGCGGGCCGTTGTGCGCCGGGCGTGCGTCGGGCACTTTTGACACCATGTCGAAGAAGGTGTGGACGGCGGAACCGATACCCGATCAGACCGGGCGCGTCGCCGTCGTCACCGGCGCCAGCAGCGGTCTCGGGCTCGCGACGGCGAATGCCCTCGCGAAGAATGGCGCGAATGTCGTTCTCGCGCTACGCAACAAGGAGCGCGGCGAGCGCGCCCGAGCCGAGATAGCCGCCGGACTGCCGGCCGGGGACCCGGCGGGCCGACTGCGGGTACGCCTGGTCGACCTGGCCGATCTCGACTCCGTACGCGCCTTCGCCGATACGCTCCGCGCCGAGTGCCGACAGCTCGACCTCCTGGTCAACAACGCGGGTCTGATGGCCCCGCCCCGGACCCTGAGCCCCCAGGGTCACGAGATCCAGTTCGCCACCAACCACCTGGGCCACTTCGCCCTGACCGGCCTGCTGTTCGACCTGCTGACCGGCGACGATCCCCGCGTGGTGACCATCACCTCCGTCACCCACCACCTGGGCCGGATCCACTGGGACGACCTCGACGGCGCCCGCTCGTACTCCCCGACCCGGTACTACTATCAGTCCAAACTAGCCAACGCGATCTTCGGTACGGAGCTGCACCGCCGGGCCACCGCCGCCGCGAGCCCGGTCACCAGCGTGCTCGCCCACCCCGGCTACGCCGCGACGGCCCTCTTCCAGGCCGATCAGACCGGCCCGATGAAGGTCATCGGCCGCCTCGGCGACCTCGCCCGGCTCGGTCAGCCCGTCGCCCGGGGCGTCCTGCCCCAACTGTGTGCCGCCACCGGGCCCGACGTACGCGGCGGTGACTACCTCGGCCCGGACGGCCCGTTCGAGATCCGGGGCGCGGGCGTCCGCCGGGCCCGCCCCGCCAAGGCCGTGACCGACCCCGAGAACGGCCGCCGCCTCTGGGAGCTGTCCGAACGCCTGACCGGCGTCGCCTTCACGATCCCGAACGCCGCCGGAGCGTGACGCGTACGGCTCCGGGCGCGCCCGATGGTCCCGTCGTACGGGTCGGCCGGGCGCGGCGGACCCGAGACCGTCTCCGCGTACGAGCGCGACCGGAGCGACCCCGGCACCAGGCGCCACTCGTAGGCGCACACCAGTATTACTGTCCGGCCCGCCCGTCCCGGCTAGGCCGTGTCTTCAAAATGGCGCCGTCCGCCCGAAGGGCGGGGCCCGCGGCGTCCGGTGCGTGCAGTCGCAAGGCGGAGGGGTTCCCTCGTA